>CAYJFN010000091.1:0-6842 GCA_964369325.1 uncultured Arcobacteraceae bacterium | reverse complement strand
TAATATCATAGTTAGAAGGTGGAAAAAACTCAAAAATTGAAGATTTTATCTCTTGATTTAATAGAATATTATCAAAATTTATAACCACACTATTTTCTAATTCATCAATATAAGATATTTTATTAAGATTTCCATTCTTAATTTGAATTAAAAAATCTATTTCATTAACCATTGCTTTATAATTATTTTCATCTATTTTTTTTGCCTCTTGAATGATTTTAAACAAATTTAATTCTTTATCAAGCTTCGTGTAAATTGCTTGTTCTAGCTCTGGTTCATCTATAATTGCTGTATTTGCTAAAATATATACATCTTTTACAATAGGAGTTTTATATTTCCATAAAATATTTTTGTCACCTTTTATAAAAATTTCTCCTTCATATATAATAGTTGTATTAGAACTATTAGTAATATGTTGTTCAAAATTTGCTTGAAAACTATCTACATCTTTAAAAATATTTGCAAATGAATAAACACTTAAAATAAACATCAATGGAATAAATAATCTATAAACCATAATTAACCTTACTTTGTATATAATTTAGCCCATTATAAACAAAAAGGATTTAATTTTATGTTAAATATATTCTCAAAAATTTTTGGAACTTCAAATGATAAAGAGGTGAAAAAATATAATAAACGAGCATTAGCTATTAATGCTTTAGAAGAGAAATTCAAAGCATTAGATGATGAAGCTTTAAAAGCCTATTTTGAAGAGTTGAAAAAACAAGTGCAAGCAAATGAGATAACACTTGATGCTGTTTTAAATGAATCATTTGCTATTACTAGGGAGGCTAGTAGCAGAGTTTTAAATATGAGGCACTACGATGTACAATTAATTGGTGGTATGGTTTTAAATGATAGCAGAATTGCTGAGATGAAAACAGGTGAAGGAAAAACTTTAGTAGCAACCCTTCCTGTAATTTTAAATGCTATGACAGGAAAGGGAGTTCATGTTGTAACAGTTAATGATTATCTTGCTTCAAGAGATGCAAAAGAGTTAGAGCCATTATACAACTTCTTAGGATTTACAGTTGGAGCAATTGTTTCAAATATACATGATGACCAACACAGAAAAGAACAGTATTTAGCTGATATTACATATGGTACAAACAATGAATTTGGATTTGATTACCTAAGAGATAATATGAAGTATGACTTAAATGAAAAAGTTCAAAGAGAACATTATTTTGTAATTGTTGATGAGGTTGACTCTATTTTAGTTGATGAAGCTAGAACTCCATTAATCATATCTGGTCCTACAAATAAAAAAGGAGCAGATTATGTAAGAGCTAATGAAATTGCTTTAAAACTTGAAAAAGGTGAAAGAATTGAGCCTACAAGACCTGATGAACAATTGGTTATTACGGGTGATTTCGTAGTTGATGAAAAAAACAAAGCTGTTTTAATCACTGAAGCAGGTATTGAAAAAGCTGAAAAGCTTTTTGAAGTTGATAACTTATATTCATTAGAAAATGCAATGCTATCTCACTATTTGGATCAAGCACTTAAAGCTCAAAATGTTTTTGAAAAAGATGTTGATTATGTAGTCCAAAATGATGAAGTTATCATTGTTGATGAGTTTACAGGAAGATTAAGTGAAGGAAGAAGATATTCAGATGGTCTACACCAAGCACTTGAAGCAAAAGAAAGTGTTCGAATCAAAGAAGAGTCTCAAACACTAGCAGATATTACTTACCAAAATTACTTTAGAATGTATGAAAAACTTGCAGGTATGACAGGAACTGCTCAAACAGAAGCAACAGAATTTGCCGAGATTTATAATCTTGATGTAGTATCTATTCCTACAAATATTCCAGTTAAAAGAGTTGATAAAAACGACTTAATATATAAAAGTGAAAGAGAAAAGTTTGATGCTGTTTGTAAAAAAATCCAAGAGTATCATACAAAAGGTCAGCCAGTACTTGTGGGGACTGCTTCTATTGAAAAATCTGAACATCTTCATAAGCTATTAAAAGATGCAAAAATTCCTCATACTGTTTTAAATGCAAAACAACATGACAAAGAGGGGAAAATTATTGCTGATGCTGGTCAAAAAGGTGCAGTAACAATTGCTACAAATATGGCAGGACGTGGAGTTGATATCAAATTAACTCCTGAAACATTAGGTTTAGGTGGTTTGGCAATTCTAGGAACAGAAAGACATGAATCAAGAAGAATTGACAACCAATTAAGAGGAAGAAGTGGAAGACAAGGAGATGTTGGTGAGTCTCAATTTTTCCTAAGTTTAGAAGATAATCTACTTAGAATTTTTGGTAGTGATAAAATTAAGAGTATTATGGAAAGGCTTGGAATTGAAGAAGGTGAGCATATTGAATCTTCAATGGTAACAAGAGCAGTTGAAAATGCACAAAAGAAAGTTGAATCTATGCATTTTGAAAGTAGAAAACACCTACTTGAATATGATGACGTTGCAAATAAGCAAAGAAAAGTAATCTATGCATTTAGAAATGATCTTCTAAATCCAGAGTTTGATATAACATCAAAAATAGATGAAAATATGATTGAATATGCAAGCAATCTTTTAGTTAATTGTGAACTATTTGAAGGAACTCCTAAAGAAGAGTTTGATTATGAAAAAATTATGGTTAAACTAAAAGAAGAGTTAAACTTACTTGTTGAACAAAAAGATTTAGAATCTGAAGATTTTGAAGCACTTCAAACTCAACTTATCCGTATTTTAAAAACAGTTTATGGGCAAAAAATGGCTCTTGCAGCGCCTGATCAGAAAAATGAAATTGAAAGAATACTTTACTTACAAATTTTAGACAATGCTTGGAGAGAACATTTATATGCAATGGATACTCTTAAAACAGGAATTGGACTAAGAGGATATAACCAAAAAGATCCATTAGTTGAATACAAGAAAGAGTCTTATAATATGTTTGTGGATTTAACAACTTCAATCAAGCATGAAATTGTTCAAGTTTTATTTACTCTTCAATTAAGAGATAAAGAAGAAGAGGAAAGACAAAAAGCAGCTCTTCAAGAAATAATTGCAAAAATGGAAGCAGAACAAGCAAATACTACTACAAACTTAGAAAATGAGCAAAGTGAAGCAACTGTTGAAAAAAAAATAGCAAGAAATGAACCTTGCCCTTGTGGAAGTGGTAAAAAATACAAACAATGTTGTGGAACAAGTGGACCAAAAAAAGGTTTAGCTGCTGGAAACTAATTTGAACAAAAGTTTAGTTAATTATATTGTAAAAAAATATTTACGATTTGACAAAAAAAATCCTTTTATATCAATAAGTGCTATTTTGGCATTTATTGGTGTTGCTGTTGGTGTTATGGTACTTATGATTTCAATGGCTATTATGAATGGTACTGCAAAAGAGTTTGAAAGAAAACTCTCCATTATGAACTACCCCCTTTCAATATACCCAAAGCTTCAAGGAAGTGTTAATCAAGAGCTTCTTAATTCTTTGGAAGAAAAATTTCCTAATATGATATTTTCACCTTATTTATCTTCTCAAGTAATTATTCAAAATGGTGATTCTATGAATGGTGGAGTTATCTTTGGCGTAAATTCTAAAAAAGAGGCACAAATTAACTCTATTTATGCAAACAGTATAGAAAATCTAAAATTAGATAAATATGACTTAATTGTTGGTCAAGGTATAAAAAACAAACTTTTTTCACAAAATGGTTCAAAAGTAACTCTATATTTTACAACACTAGACCCAAGTGGTTTTTCTATGATGCCAAAAATGAAAAGATTTACTTTAGAAAGTAGTTTTCGTTCAGGGCTAAATGCTTATGACAACGCATATATGTATACATCTATTGAAGCACTTCAAACACTACTTAAAAAGCCCTCTAATGAGTATGATGGGTTTCATATTTACTCAAAAAATCCTTTTGAAGATATAAAAGAGCTTGAAAATTTCTTAAAAGTTAGCCATAAAAGTGTTGGAATTATTGGCTGGTGGGAACAAAATGGGAACTTTTTTGCAGCAATGGAGCTAGAAAAGAAAGCACTATTTATAGTTTTAATGCTTATTATTTTAATAGCATCACTAAATATCATATCTTCATTATTAATGACTGTAATGAGTAGAAGAAAAGAGATAGCCCTACTTTTATCAATGGGAGCTTCACAAAAAGAGGTTAAACAAATCTTTTTAAGAATTGGTGTAACTATAGGGCTTAGTGGGATTGTTTTAGGAATTGGATTAGGATTTTTTGGGCTTTATTTATTAGATAATTTTGATATTATTTCTCTTCCTGCAGATGTTTACGGAACTAGCAAATTACCATTAGAGTTGTCAAATATTGATTTTATTTCTATTATTATTGGGGCTATTGTTATTGTATTTGCCGCTTCATTTTATCCTGCACATAAAGCTACAAGTATAGATGTTATAGAAGTTTTAAGAAATGAATAAAAGGAATTTAACTCCTTTTATTCAAAATTATAATTATAAAATTTCATCTTTAATTTGATTGCACCAGTTTTCTATTCGTCCATTAGTTAAGTCACTTTGATTATCCTCATCAAGTGCTAAACCAACAAATTCATCACCCTTTTGTGCTTTTGATTCTTCATGCTCATATCCATCACAACTTGTAAAACCAACTACTTTTGCTCCAGCAGTAATTATTTGTTCATATATTGTTCCCATTGCATCGACATAATTATCACAATATGATTCTTGATCACCTAAGCCAAATAAAGCAACAGTCTTTCCTGTAAAATCTATTTTACAAAAATCATCCCACTTTTCATCAAAATCATCTTGTAAATTGCCCTCACCCCATGTTGAAGTACCAATTATCAATTTTTCATACTCATTGATTTTATTAATATCATTATTAGATATGCCAAATATATTCTCAATGTTTAATTTTTTTGATATATCTTTTGCAATAATTTCACTGTTTCCTGTGCTACTTGCATAAAATATCGCTGTTTTCATTGTTTCTCCTATTTTAAAATTGAACGAAGTGAATAAGGAATAAGCTTAATCCCATATTCACATGATTTTAAACTCTCTAATTCAGGTACTTTAACATTCATATGTTTATTGAAAGTATCGCTTTTAGGATATACCAAATATATATTTTTATATGAACTATTTTTTATACACTCTATTGCATTTTCAATATGCTTATTTATTAATTGATTATTAGAGTTAAGCATATTCCAATAAGGAATTACTTTTATTTTATTAGCCCCAGAAGGAATTATATTAATAGAATTTTCGTGTTGCTGAATAATTCTATTTTTTTTGTCTTTTAATAATTTGTTTAAAACAAATTGCTCAAAAGAGGTTTGTAGATTTAACTTAAATACAAGTTTTATGCCACCTATTATTTTTACAAGCTTTAATGCCATATCTACATTTGGTATTTGTCCAAATGTATTTACTTTTGGCATATTTTCTAAATTTAGTAAAGCTTGTATTTTTTGTTCAAAAAATGTAATATTTTTATAATTTATAATTTTAGGAGAAGTAGCAACAAATGGCACAAAATTTATATTTAATAAAGATAGAATTTTTATTTTAAAAATATCACATAAACAAAATTTCTTTGCCAAACACATATCTTTTTTTCTAAATATTGGTTCTTTTGATACCTGGTTATTAAAAAACTCAAGAAATAACTTTCTTTGAGAAGATTGACTTTGAAATTTATCAAAAGGCAAAAGATACTCTTTATTTTTTTCAAACATTAAATCCATTTTATCTTCTTTTTTTTAAAACTCTAATATTGAAACCACTACAAATTTTATAGGGAATAAAATGGTTTTCAAGTACATAGGTAATATCTAGCAGTTCTTGAATATTTATTTTAGAATACTCTTTTGTTGCAACAAAGGTGTTTATTATTTCATCATATTTAAAGCACTCTAACTCTTTAAAATTATCTAAAACAATTTGACTCATATCCTCTCCTTTATGATAATAGTTATTAAAATTATAAAAGAGAAAAGCTTAATTTGTTATTAATGATAGTAGTTATCAAATAAAATTTGATAACTATATTTTTTAGTTTAAGAAGTTTTATTCTTTTGAATCGTCAGGAATTAGCATTTCTATACCTTTGATTGGTAAATAGAAAATTCTTTTAATAAAATCAAATGTACCAGAAGCAGCATCTGCAGCTAAATTTGTCTCTATTTTTGGATCATATAAATCTCCAAAAATTCTAACTTCTGTTGAGACACTATCATCATCACCTAATATAAGATAATTTACAATTGGTATAAATTCAATTATTTCACTGTAATCTTTTAGAAATATTACTGAAACATCACTATCAAGCTCTTTTTTTGCTAAATCTATCATTCCAGTTGCTTTAAAGTCAGCCATATTTCCTATAGTATTTAACTCTTTTATATAAAACAATTCTTGAGATAAATCATATGCAAAATCTAAACTACCCTCAACTATTCTATAGCCATTAAGATTAAAACCACCATTTGTTGCCATTCCTACCACGCTTGGAATTGCTAAAAGTGGATTTATTATTGCTGGGGTTGTGTTAATAAATGTTATTAGATTATTCACTGCTGCAAGATGTTCAACTTTCGTATTTACAATATTTAATTTACCATCTAATAAAGATGATGTACCAGTTACATTTAAACTAAATGTCCCATCTTGAAAAATATCCTCTATGCCTAGTAAATTATTGATAAAAGTATCTGATAAATTATCTGCTTTAACAGTTAGTTCGTCTTTTTCATTTTGATGATAAGATAGATTACTATTATTGTGTATCAAATCTAATTTTAAAATATCTCCATGTATTAAAAGATCAAAAGAAGTTGCTATTATTTTTTGAGTATCATTTAATAAAATATTTGAATTTAT
>CAYJFN010000090.1:0-6842 GCA_964369325.1 uncultured Arcobacteraceae bacterium | reverse complement strand
ATAAAACAGCTATTTATAGACCTGAAAGAGAAAAAGCAATTTTAAAAAGGCTAAATGAAAAAAATAAAGGTCTATTAACACCTGCAGCAATAGAAGCTTTATATTTAGAGATTTTTGCAATTTCTAGGAATTTAGAATTGCCAGAAAACATAGCTTTTTTAGGACCAGAAGGAAGCTTTACTCATCAAGCTGCAGAACAAAGATTTGGTGCAATGAGTTCTTATGTACCAATTGGATCTATAAAAGGTGTTTTTAGAGAAGTTAGTACAAAAAAGGCTAGATTTGGAGTAATTCCAATAGAGAACTCTTCTAATGGAATAGTAAGTGATACAATAAACTGTTTAAACAATTACAACTTAAAAATTATTGCAGAAGTTATACTAGACATTCATCACACTTTAGCAACAACTTGTGATAAAGTAAGTGATATAAAAAGAATATACTCAAAAGATATTGCATTTGAACAGTGCAGAAGATTTTTAGATAATTTCGGGCTTGATGAGGTTGAGCAAATTCCAGTTGAATCAACAACAAAAGCTGTAAAAATTGCACTAAACGAGCCATACTCTGCTGCAATTTGTTCTCATGTTGCAGCAAAAATGTATAGTGTGCCAGTTTTATTTGAGAATATTGAAGATAAAGACAATAACAAAACAAGATTTTTTATTGTAAGTGATTTTGATAATGCAAGAAGTGGAAATGATAAAACCTCAATTTTAGTAAAAGTAAAAAATACTCAAGGTGTATTAGTAAACTTCTTATCAGATTTTGATAAAGCAAAGATAAACCTAACAAAAATTAAATCACACATAGTAGAAGGTGATTCAATATTCTTTATAGATTTTGATGGTCACAAAGATGATGAACATGTTGCAAAAATATTGAAAAAACATGAAGATAGCATAAAACTTTTAGGCTCTTACATCAAAGAGACTGATGATATATAACAAAAAGGAGAGGGCATGAATTTTAATAGTACATTAGATAATTTAAAAATATATGAAGCAGGTAAGCCAATTGAATTAGTTGTAAGAGAATATGGCGTAAAGAGCGAAGATATAGTAAAACTTGCATCAAATGAAAATCCTTATGGTACTTCGCCAAAAGTTGTAGCTCAAATTGAGCAAATAGCAAAAAATATGTTTATGTACCCAGATGATTCTATGTATGAATTAAAAGAGGCATTAGCACAAAAGTACAATGTATTAAGCAACAATATAATTATAGGAGCAGGAAGCGACCAAGTAATAGAGTTTTGTATTCATGCAAAATGCAATGAAACCTCAAAAGTTTTGATGTCTAAAACAACTTTTGCAATGTATGAAATATATGCAAAGCAAACAGGTGCAACTATTATTAAAACTGAAGATGATGAACACAATTTAGAGCAGTTTTTAAAGCTATATAAAGAACAAAATCCAGATATTATCTTTTTATGCCTACCAAACAATCCTCTTGGAGAGTGTTTAGATAAAGATGAAATATATAGCTTTTTAGAGCAAATTGACCAAAACACACTTGTAGTAGTTGATGGAGCTTATCAAGAGTATGCATCTTTTAAAGATAGCAACAAACATATTCAAGCAAGTGATTTAATACACAAATTTCCAAACACTATTTACTTAGGAACATTTTCAAAAGCTTATGCTTTAGGAGGAATGAGAGTAGGATATGGTATATCAAATTCTGAAATTATTAAAACTTTGCATAAAATAAGACCACCTTTTAACATAACTACTCTTTCTTTAAAAGCAAGTATTGAAGCCTTAAAAGATGAAGAGTTTGTAAAAGATTGTATTGCAAAAAACTTTGAAGAGATGGCTTTATATGAAACTTATGCAAAACAGAACAACATAGAGTATATTCCTAGTTACACAAACTTTATTACACTAAAACTATCAAATGAGTATATCTCAGCTCAAGTTGCACAGGAGTTACTAGAGCGAGGTATTATCATAAGAGACTTAACAAGTTATGGCTTAAATGCAATTCGTATAACAATAGGAACAACTAATCAAAACAAAAAAGTTCTTAGCAATTTAGATGATGTATTAAAAAGTTTAAAAACAGCAAAGGTATTTGACTAAATATTATGGAAATCAAAAATAAAACAACACAAGAACTTGAAGAGTTAAGTGAGCAAATAAGACAAAGAATTATCGAAGTAGTTAGTTGTAATGGGGGACATTTTTCCTCAACTTTAGGTGCTGTTGAATTAACAGTTGCCATGCACTATGTTTTTGACTCTTGTGTTGATCCTTTTATTTTTGATGTATCGCACCAATGCTATGCTCACAAACTTCTAACAAATAGATGGGAAGAGTTTGCAACACTTAGGCAGTTTGATGGACTTAGTGGTTTTACTAAACCAAATGAAAGTCCAAGTGATTATTTTGTAGCAGGACATAGTTCAACTTCTATTTCACTAGCAGTTGGTGCAGCTAAAGCTATTAAGTTAAAAGGAGAAAATAGAGTTCCTGTAGTTATGATAGGTGATGGTTCTATGACTTCAGGTATGATTTATGAAGCATTAAATGAGTTAGGAGATATTAAACTTCCTGTTGTAATAATTTTAAACGACAATGAAATGTCAATAGCAAAACCAATAGGGGCTTTAAGTAAACACTTAAGTAAGCTTCTTGCAGGTAAGTTTTATCAAGGTATCAAAGAAAAAGTCGATAAGATTATCAAAAACCACTTCCCTGAAGGCACAACTTATATTGCTAAAAAAATCGAAGAGAGTATGAAGCTAATTACTCCTGGAATTATATTTGAAGAGATGGGAGTTGATTATATAGGTCCAATTGACGGACATGATATAGAAGAGATAATTAGCACATTACAACTTGCAAAAGATATGAATAAGCCTGTAATTGTTCATGCAAAAACAGTTAAAGGAAAAGGTTTTCCAGTAGCAGAAGGTAAACATGAACACTGGCATGGAGTAGGTCCTTTTGATATTAATAGTGGAGAATTTATTAAAAAAGCAACTACTTCAAAAAGTGCTACAGAGGTATTTGCCCAAAGTTTATTAAACCTAGCAAAAGAGCATGAAAATATTGTAGGAGTAACTGCAGCTATGCCAAGTGGAACAGGAATGGATCTGCTTATGCAAGAGTTTCCAAACAGATTTTGGGATGTAGCAATTGCCGAACAACATGCAATAACTTCAATGGCAGCAATGGCAAAAGAAGGATTTAAACCATACATAGCTATTTATTCTACATTTTTACAAAGAGGGTTTGACCAAATAATACATGATGTTTGTTTAATGAACTTACCAGTAGTTTTTGCAATAGACCGAGCTGGAATTGTAGGAAACGATGGAGAGACACATCAAGGAGTTTTTGATATATCTTATTTAAGATTTATTCCAAATATGACTTTACTAGCTCCTAGAGACAATGAGAGTTTAAATGAAGCACTAAAATATGCTTATAGCTTAAACTCACCATGTGCTATAAGATACCCAAGAGGAGCATATGCTAGTTTGCCTTTTGAATCAAAACCATTTAGTACAGCAAAAGCAGAACTTCTTATACAAAAAGAAGGAGAAAAACTTTTTATAGGGTATGGCTCAGGTGTAGCAAAAGCATATGAAACGCTAAAATTGCATAAAGACAAAGATAATATTTCACTTTTAGATTTAAGATTTGTAAAACCACTTGATAAAGAACTTTTAATTAATTTAAGTCAAAAATACAAAAAATGGTATGTATTTAGTGATTCTCAAAAGCAAGGCGGTGTGGCAAGTGCTATACAAGAGCTTTTATATGAAGAAAATATACAAATAGAATTAGTCTCTTTTGAGTATGATGATGATTTTATTCAGCATGGAGATACTAAAGACGTTGAGAAGTATTTACATCTTTTACCAGAGCAATTAGTCCATAAGATTTAATAGTTAAATTAATTTTTTGCTATTAAATCTAAAGTTACTTATTAAATTATAGGTTTTCTACGCTTAGAAAATTTTAGAACTAAGTATCCAGAAATTCCTGATAAAAAAGATCCAATTAAAATAGCGAATCTATCTGAATTCATATAAATAGCGGGATCTTCAAATGCAAGCGAGCTAATAAAAAGACTCATTGTAAAACCAACTCCTGTTAAAATAGAAATACCATACATATGCCACCATGAGACTCTATTTGGAAGTCGAGCAATTTTCATTTTAACTGCAATAAAAGTAAATAGCATAACACCAAGTTGTTTACCAAAAAAAAGTCCTACAACAATACCTAATGTCATATTATTAAACAAACTATCAATTGGAATAACTCGTAAATCAACTCCTGCATTTAAAAACGCAAAAGCAGGAAGAATAAAATATGTTACCCAAAAGTGTAAATTGTGTTCTAATATTCTAACAGGAGAGACATGTTTGTCTTTTTCATTTTTAGAATTAAGAGGTATAGCAAATGCTAAAACAATTCCAGCTAGTGTAGCATGAACTCCTGATTTTAAAACACTAATCCATAAAAATATACCAACTATAACGTAGGTTGTAATTCTAATTACATTCATTTTATTCATGGAAAATAATATGATAATAAAAAAGATAGCTAAAACTATTGATCTTAAAGATAAATTATCTGTATAAAAAATTGAAATTACTAAAATGGCACCCATATCATCAATTATTGCTAATGCCATAAGAAATATTTTTAAGCTAACAGGAACTCTTTTTCCTAGGAGTGACAAAATTCCTAAAGCAAAAACTATATCAGTTGCAGTTGGTATCGCCCATCCTTGAAGTGCAGTAGGATTTTGATGATTAAATAGTACAAATATAATTGCAGGAACAAGCATTCCTCCAATAGCTGCAAATATTGGAAGAGCTATTTTTGATAGGCTTGATAGGTGTCCTTCAATAAGCTCTCTTTTTATTTCAAGTCCAACATATAAAAAGAAAATTGCCATAAGTCCATCATTGACCCATAAAAGCAAAGGTTTTGATATTTCTAATAACTCACCAACTTGTACACTTATTAGTGTTTTAGCAATTGCTGAGTAGTATACTGACAAAGGAGAGTTGTTAATTGCTAATGCTAAAAGTGTAACTGATATTAAAAGAACACTAGGAAATGATTCTTGCTTTACAAAACGATGGCATGTTGCAACGATACTCATTTTTTATCCTTATTTAACAAATATCTCTAAGCTGATATGTTATATCTCCAGCTCCTACTCCTACAATTATACCTTTTTTATAGTTTTTTATAGTTTTATTTTCATTACAAAGAAGTTCAATTTCACCACTATTTGAACGAATTTTATTAGCAAATATTGGATTGTATTTAAGAAATTCATTTTCAAATTCTATATCTACTTTCTCTTCTCCTGCACCATAAACAGGTAAAATAATAAGCTCATCACACCCTTGAAAACACTCTTTAAACTCATTTAAGTTTTGAACTGTTCTTGAATATTTATGTGGCTGCCAAATAACAACAGTTTTTTGCATATTTTGTAAATCTTTATATAAATTTACAGATGACAATGTTGCTTTAATTTCTGTTGGATGGTGTGCATAATCATCAATTACTACTAGGTTGTTGTTTTTTTGAATAACATCAAATCTTTTTTTAATACCTTTGTATGAAGCTAAATTTATTTTAATATCTTCTAAACTTAGTTCATTTAATGCTGCTAAAATGGCTAACGAGGCATCTAATGCAATATGATAACCAAATCCCCAAACTTCAAAAAAACCAAAATCTTTAAGTTCAAAAGTTGTGTAAGGCTCACCATTTTTAATTTTGTAACTAACATTTTTTATATCTTTTGAAGGATATAATCTAATTGCTTCTAAATCATCTAATGTACTTAAAAATTCATCTTCTGCATTTATAACTCTTATCTTAGCTATTTGTAAAAAATCTTCATATGCTTTATAAAATGCATTTAAATTATGATTGTAATATTCCATATGTTCTGGTTCTGCGTTTGTAACAATCGCACAATAAGGATTAGAAAGTAAAAAACTTCCATCACTTTCATCTGCTTCAAATGCTAAAAGTTCATCTATGTATCTAAAGTTAGAACCAAACTCTTTTGAAATAGCTCCAATTAGTGCAGAACTTTGCAAAATAGATGATAAAATTGCTGTTGTTGTACTTTTACCATGAGCTCCTGCTACACAGTAGTTTTTTTTGTTTGATAAAACTAGCTCTAAAGCCTCTTTTCTTGAAAGTATTTTTATGCCTTGATTTTTTGCTTCGATAATCTCTTCATTTGTTGGTTTAACAGCAGCTGAATAAATCACTAAATCCTGATTTTTTATAGAAGTTTTACTATGAGGAATTGTAATATCAATACCTTCTTCTTCTAAGTTTTTTGTTAAAGGAGTTTGTTTTATATCTGATCCACTAATAGTGTGTCCATCATATTTCAAAATTCTTGCAAGGGCAGATAATCCAATCCCGCCAATGCCTATAAAATGTATCTTCATTAATTGTCCAATAAATGTTGTAAGTGTGCAAATTCACCTTTTATAAGAGATAAATTTTCATTTATATATTCATCTGTATCAAATTTGAAATTTACTATAAAATAACCATATTTTTCTTCTATATCCATAACATCAAGTTCTACACAATTATCATAAAAGTTATCTAAGTCATGCTCTTTTGCGCAAGCGATTAAATGCACTTTTAAAGCTTCAATTAGTTTTTCATCTTCTACAATATTAATTAAAACAAAGAAAAACTCTTTTGCACCTTTAAAATCTGTGTAACTCCACTTTTCAATTGCATGTTCATAAAATGACCTAACATACAAAAGTTCTTCATTTTGTAAAGATAGTTTTTGATTGTTGTTTAAAATATCTTCTATTTTTT
>CAYJFN010000089.1:0-6878 GCA_964369325.1 uncultured Arcobacteraceae bacterium | reverse complement strand
TAGGATAAGATGTATATCTTGGTCCTGGTTTTGAATATTTTTCAAATTGTTTAAAATTAATCATTTCTTCTCCTATCTAGCCAAACCATAATGCCTTTTTGTGCATGTAGTCTGTTTTCTGCTTCATCAAATACTTTACTTTGAGGTCCATCAAAAACTGTTTTACTTACTTCATATCCTATGTAAGCAGGTAAACAATGAAGAAAAATAGCATCTTTTGATGCTTGTTTCATCATTTCATCATCTACAATATATCCATCAAATTCTTTTATTTTTTCTTCTTTTTGATCTTCTTGTCCCATTGAAATCCATGTGTCTGTTGTGACAACAGTAGCACCTTTTACCGCTTCTTTAGGGTCATTTCCTATAATTATTTTTGCACCTGATATTTTTGCAAAATCTAAGGCTTTGTCTAAAATTTCTTGTTTAACTTCATATCCTACTGGAGTTGCAATTCTAAGTTCAAAGCCCATTTTAGAAGCTAGCATTAGCCACGAGTGTGCTAAATTATTCCCATCACCAATATATGCTGCAACTAAATTTTTATCTTTCCCTTCTTCCATAATTGTAAGATAATCAGCCATAAGTTGAACTGGATGAAAATCATCTGTTAAACCATTTATAACTGGTACTTTTGAATAAGTTGCAAACTCTTCAAGTTTAGAGTGTTCAAAAGTTCTAATCATAACCATATCAACCATTCTAGAAATAACTTTACTGGTATCACTCATAGGCTCACCTCGACCTAATTGAATATCATTAGAAGATAAGAACATACCTATCCCACCAAGTTGATATATACCAGTTTCAAAGCTTACTCTTGTTCTAGTGCTACTTTTTTCAAATATCATTCCTAATACACTTTTAGGCATATATTCTTTAAAAATTCTTTTTTTTGTCTCAGCTTTTAATTCAAGCGATAATTCAAGAATTTCTTGCAATTCCTCTTTGGTAAAATCTGCTAATGTAAGAAAATGTCTCATATTATAGTCCCTTAATTTATAAAAGAGAAAATTTTACTTAAAAAGCCTTTATTTATCTCTTAATAGTAAGTAAATTTTAATTTTAAATATAAATTTGATAGAATGAGACAAATTCTAAAGGAACAAAATGTTTATGCAATCAAAATTAAAAGATTATTTTTTTTACACAGCGGTTTTTGTTATTATAATTGCTGGATTAAAAGTAGCCAGTGAAATTGTCATTATTTTATTATTATCTATATTTATTTCTTCTTTGCTTTCTGCTTTTTTGGTATTTTTAACAAAAAAAAGAGTACCTATGTTAATAGGGTATTTGTTAATAGGAATACTTTTTATTGCAACTTCTTTACTTATTATTTATTTAATAAACACATCTTTGTTTAGCTTCATAAACAATTTGCCTTTGTATCAAGATAAAATTAATGATTTAATACTACTAAGTATTTCATATTTAAAAACATATGATGTAAATTTAAATCAAAATGAAATATTGCAACTTTTAGACTTTAATTATTTGTTTTCATTTGCTAAAGATACTATAAGTAATTTAGGAGTAACTTTATCAAAGTTACTCTTAATAACTATAGGAGTGGCATTTATACTTTCTGAATCTAAAATATTTAATGAAAAAATAAATGTTATATTTAACAATAATGCTAAAAAAATGTTAAGTTTTAGACTTTTCTCAAAAAATATGCAAAAATATTTTACAGTTAAAACTTTTACAAGTTTTTTAACAGGCTTGTTTATTTACTTAGCTCTTTTGTTTTTTGATATACAATACGCTCTTTTATGGGCATTTATTGCTTTTTTGTTTAACTTTATTCCAGTAGTTGGCTCAATTGTAGCAGCAGTACCAGCGGTTATTATTTCATTAATAAGTGGAGATGTAGAAACAACAATTTGGCTAATGATTGTGTATGTAATTATAAATATTTCAATAAGCAATATTTTAGAGCCAAAATTCATGGGAACTCATTTAAATCTTTCTCCAATGATAATATTCTTTTCTTTAATTTTTTGGGGTTGGGTGTTAGGAATTGTAGGTATGTTTTTAGCAGTTCCTATAACAATGACAATAAAAATAGCTTTTGAATCATCAGAAAACACAAAATGGATTGGAATTATACTAAGCAATATATCATCTATTAAAAATAAAAATATTTAATTATTTTTATAATATAAATAAACAATGAAAAAAATTTAATGACATAAAAGTGTCAAATTAAATTATTATTTATTAAGTTCATCTGGCATAAAATTTCATTAACAAATAAGGATGAAGAATGCTAGAAAAAGTTCTAAAAAGAAATGGGATAGATGAGACTTTTGAGTCTTATAAAATTGAAGATGCTATAAAAAAAGCATTCAAAAGTGAAAACACTCAGTATGATAGTAGTGTCTTTTTTAATGTAATAGAAAAAGTTAAAAGTAAAAGAGTAGTTGCTGTTGAAGATATTCAAGATATTATAGAAAAAGAACTATACAAAAGTAGATATTTTGAAGTCATGAAGTCATTTATGTTATATAGAAATATGCATAAAATGCAAAGAGAACATGTAATGGGTCTAAATGAGGATACTACTTACATTAATTCTACTCAGACAATTCAAGAATATATAAATGGAAGCGATTGGAGAATTAAAGCCAATTCAAATACAGGATATTCTCATGCTGGATTAATCAACAACAGTGCAGGAAAAGTTATTGCAAACTATTGGTTAGATAAAATTTATTCAAAAGAAGAAGGATATGCTCACAGAAGTGGAGATTACCATATTCATGATTTAGATTGTTTAAGTGGATATTGTGCTGGTTGGAGCCTAAGAGTTTTACTTGATGAGGGATTTAATGGTGTTAGAGGAAGAGTAGAAAGCAATGCGCCTAATCATTTTAGAGAAGCATTAGGGCAAATGGCAAACTTTCTAGGAATTTTACAAAGTGAGTGGGCAGGAGCTCAAGCATTTAGTAGTTTTGATACATATTTATCTCCTTATGTTTTTAAAGATCAATTATCATATAAAGAGATAAAAAAAGCAATTAGAAGTTTTATTTATAATCTAAATGTTCCAGCACGTTGGGGACAAAGCCCTTTTACAAATATCACAATTGATTGGACAGTACCATCAGATTTAAAAGATCAAATTCCAACAAAAAATCAAGAACATATATTTAAAAATATTAAAGATGAAGCTTTATTAAAAGAGGCTCAAAATAGAGGTTGTGCTACTTTAGAAGAGATGACTTATAAGAATTTCCAAAAAGAGATGAACTTAATTAATAAAGCTTATTATGAAATTATGACTGAAGGTGATAAAACAGGGCAACCATTTACATTTCCAATTCCAACAGTAAATATAACAGAAGATTTTGATTGGTATGGAGAAAATACGGATATTTTATTTGAAAACACTGCAAAAATTGGTAGTTCATATTTTCAAAATTTTATTGGAAGCCAATACACAAATGATGAAAATGGAAATAGAGTGATTAATGATGAAGCTTATAAGCCAGGACATGTAAGAAGTATGTGTTGCAGATTACAACTTGATTTAAGAGAACTTCTAAAAAGAGGAGGGGGACTTTTTGGAAGTGCAGAAATGACAGGAAGTATTGGTGTTGTAACAATTAATATGGCAAGACTTGGGTACTTATATAAAAATGATAAAAAGGCTCTTTTTGCTAGACTTGAAGAGTTGATGGATTTAGCAAAATCTACGCTTGAAAAGAAAAGAGTTTTTGTTCAAGAAATGTATGATAGAGGATTATATCCATACACAAAAAGATATTTACATGGTTTCAATAATCACTTTTCAACTATTGGTGTAAATGGTATTAATGAAATGTTAAGAAATTTTGCAGATGATAAATATTCTTTAACAGATGAATATGGAAAAGATTTCGCTACAGAAGTTCTTAATTTTATGAGAGAAAAGATGATATCTTATCAAGAAGAGACTGGAAATTTATATAACTTAGAGGCAACTCCAGCTGAAGGTACAACGTATAGATTCGCAAAAGAGGATAAAAAAAGATATAAAGATATTTTACAAGCTGGAAGCGGTGAAAATATATATTATACAAACTCTTCACAAATACCAGTTGATTATACTGATGATCCTTTTGAAGCACTTGATTTACAAGATGATTTACAGTGCAAATATACAGGAGGAACAGTTCTACACTTATATATGAAAGAAAAAATAAGTTCAACAGAAGCTTGTAGAAAACTAGTAAAAAATGTAATTTCAAATTATAGACTACCATATATTACGGTAACGCCAATTTTTTCTGTATGTGAAATTCATGGATATATCTCAGGAGAACATGAATATTGCCCAAAATGTGATGCAGAACTTATTAAAAAATTAAAAGAGGAGGATTGAAAGATGAGTAAAAATGAAGAACTACTGAGAAACAATCAAGAACAAAGAAAGAAATGTATTGTTTACACAAGAGTAATGGGTTATCATAGACCAATTGAAAGTTTCAATATAGGAAAAAAAGGTGAGCACCAACAACGAAAAGAGTTCGTTGAACAAAAAAACTGTTTATGATATAACAAAGTTTACTACAACTGACTATCCAAACCACCTTTCATGTATTGTGTGGTTCGTTGGTTGTAATATGCGATGTTCTTACTGCTATAATAGTAATATAGTTTCAACTAAAGAGGCTACTTATTCATTTTATGATACTCTTAATTTTTTAAAATCACGTGTTGGATTGTTAGAAGCGGTAGTTTTAAGTGGCGGAGAGGCAACCCTTCATGATTTATCTACGTATTGTTATGAAATAAAAAAGCTGGGATTTAAAATTAAATTAGATACAAATGGACTAAATACAGAATTAGTAAAACAATTGATAGAAAATAAACTTATAGATTTTATTGCACTTGATTTTAAAGCACCTAAATATAAATTTCAGAATATTACAAAAGTGATGAAATATGAAAATTTTCAGAACACTTTGAACTATTTAATAAATATAAATTTTGATTTTGAAGTAAGAACAACTTTGCACAATGATTTACTAAACGTAGAAGATATAAATTTTATGATTGATCATCTAAAAGAAGTAGGGTACAAAAAGAATTATTATATTCAAAACTTTTTGTACACCCCAGACAATCTTGGAGGACTCAAGGAATCTACTTCTTCTTTTGATAAAGAAAAATTAAGTAATAAACTAAACGTTATTTTTAGATAACATATAACCTTGTCCAGAGACATTTTCTATTAGATCTTTAGATGTTTTAACTCTTAATCTTTTAATAAAAGTACGAATTCTCTCAGGCGTAACTATTTCTTGATTTGGCCATAAAACATCTTTCATTTTTTCAATTGAAACAATTGCTTTTTCATCTTCTATTAATAAACTAAAGAAATCTTTTTCTCTTTGTGTAAGTTTTATTAATCTGTCTTTTAGATAAAGAGTTTTATTTGTTCTGTCATATGTGAACTCTTTATTTATTTTAGTAGTCTTCATTTTTTGAAGATTATTAGAAATTGACATCATGTAGTTTAAAAGTTCATCTGCATCAAATGGCTTAATGAAATATTTATCTACTCCAACATCAATAGCTTTTAAAAACTTATCTTTGTCACTAAATGCACTTAAGACAATTACATGAATATCTGGTTTAGTTTTTTTAATCTCTTTTATCATATCAAGACCATCAAGATTTGGCATCATAATATCTGTGATAATTACATCGGGATTAACTTTTTTGAATTTTTTAATTCCTTCAACACCATCTTTGGCAACAGTTAGACTTGTAAAGAATTCAGAAATAGCTTCTTTTAAGAATTTAGATAGCTTAGCTTCATCTTCTACAAGTAATACTTTCAATTCTTTGAGCTTCTTTAAATTCTGCATAATTTAACTCCTTTGTTATGATAATGTTATTATATCATAAAAAGTGACGAAAATGTTTGACTTAAGTTAAAAAAATTTACAAAATTGGTATTTTTATAGTAAATGTCACACCATCGTGATTGTTTTTTGCCTCTATTGAGCCATTTAAACTTTTTTCTATAATTAGTCTTGACATAAATAAACCTAAACCTGTTCCTTGACTTGAATGTTTTGTAGTAAAATATGGTTCAAATATTTTTTCTAATTTTTCTTCAGGATAAATACCTAAGGCATTATCTATTATTTCTATTTCCGCAAACTCTTCATTTATTTTGTGAGCTTTTATAATGATTTTTTTATTAGTAATGTTATGTTGATTAAAAGCATCATTTGAATTGTGAATTAAATTTATTAAAACTTGAGAAAGTTCATTTGAAATTCCATCAACTTTAATTTTATCAATACTTGTTCTAATAGTTATATTTTCTCTAATGATAAGCTTTTTTAAAAGTTCCAAAGCTTCATCTATAGAAGTACTTATATAAAAAGGTTCTTTTGGCTTATTTGGGGCAAAAAAGTTTGAAAAATCTTCAATCGTTTTTGACATATTGCTTATTATAAATTTTCCCTCTTCATAATATTCAAAAACTTTTTCATGGTCGGATTTTTGTGAAGATTTATTAATATTAAACAAAGTTAAACCAAGCTCTGTTAGTGGTTGTCTCCATTGATGAGCAATATTTGCAATCATTTGTCCTAAAGATGCCATTCTAGATTGTAAAAATAGAATTTTTTGTTTTTCTTCATTCTTTTTAATCTCTTCTTCTATTCTTTTTTCTAATGTAAGATTAAGTTCGGTTAATTGTTTTGTTTGTTCTCTTACTCTTAGCTCTAATGTTTCATTTAAAGCCTTTAATTCCTCATCTTGCTTTTGAATATACTGCTTAAGTTCCATCTCTTTTGTAACATCATATCTAATTGCTATAAACTCTTCTATATTATCATTTTCATCTAAAATAGGAGTAACTGTCGTATTTA
>CAYJFN010000088.1:0-6878 GCA_964369325.1 uncultured Arcobacteraceae bacterium | reverse complement strand
TCTCATTTTGTTGCCCTTTTCATCCACAAAGAGGCATTTTTTGTTGAGTTAAATAATTTAGCTCAAATTCTTCTAAGCAAATAGGTCTTTCGTAATAATACCCTTGTCCTATTTCACAATTTATTGATTTTAAAAAATCAATTTGTTCTTGTGTTTCTACCCCTTCTGCAACAACTTTCATATTTAAATCATGAGCAATTTTAACTACCCCTTCTATTACTGTTTCACCTCTTTTTTGAAATCTGTTATCAACTAAAAAACTTCTATCTAATTTAAGTACATCTACTTTATAGTTTTTTAATAAACCTAAAGACGAATATCCTGTTCCAAAATCATCAATTGCAATACTAAATCCTTCTTGATGTAAATCATCAAATAGTTTTAACAATACATCTG
Organism: uncultured Arcobacteraceae bacterium; assembly: GCA_964369325.1. GTDB lineage: Bacteria > Campylobacterota > Campylobacteria > Campylobacterales > Arcobacteraceae > Marinarcus. The sequence goes on along the minus strand of CAYJFN010000088.1, from coordinate 6,482 downwards.
CTTGATTTTCATCGATTATTGCTGTTTCCGTAAGCTCTACTTCTATTAGCATATGTGGAACTTTGTATTTATCCACAACAGCCACTAAGTTTTTTACAAACTCTTTATTATTCATATGTAATCTTGAAAAATTTACAGATATAGGAACAGGATAAATACCTTTATCTATCCACTCTCTTAAACTTTTACAAACAATTTCTAAAATATGCATATCTAGCTTTACTATAAAGCCATTAGATTCAAATAATGGAATAAAATCATCTGGGGATATAACATTTCCATCTTTTTCCACCCAACGAACTAATGCTTCTGCCCCATAAACCTGAGAGTTATTTAATTCAATTTTTGGTTGTAAAAATGGGACTAGTTCATTATTTTTCATAGCTTTTTCAATATTATTTGAAAGCTTTGATATTAGGATTACCTTATTTTTTAATGCATCATCATAGTCATAAACTATTTTGACTTTATCTTTTTTTGCGTACTCAAATACCATATCAACCTTATTTATCATATCATTGATGCAAACATCTTTAGAAGAAAGATAATATCTTGCAAATATTAGCTCTTGTTTATAATCTTTTAGTGTGCTTACTAACTTTTTACAATATCCAACATAATGACTAAATTGTTTTTCATCTAATATTTTATTTGCAAATTTATTTGGTACAAATAACATAAACTCATCAGCATATACTCTACAATATGATGCTTTTTTATAATGGCTACATATATATTTACATGTTTGTGCCATTGCTTTTATTACTTCATCTCCTGTAGCATAGCCATATATTTCATTAATTGCTTTAAGATTAAGGAAGTTAACTTTAATAATTGCATACTCTTTTTTTGAAAGAGTTTTTAGTTTTTTAGAAACATCAATTTTAAATTTAGCTACATTTGGAGAATTTGTTAATTCATCATAAAAAACAAGCTTTTCAATCTTTTGCTGATTGTTTCTTTTTAAATATGTAAAGTATATGCTAAAAACAATAATAGATAAAAACACTGCAACAATTGCAAAAAGTGTACTGTAAACTATTTGTTTTAAATCTTTTCCAACTTTTACAACTACTATAGCCCAATTATTAATACTTAATGGCTTATAAAGGCTTGTATACTTTGTTTCTTTAAACAAATGAACTACCATACCACCCTTACTATTTATATGATCTTGCAAAATTTCATCAAAAGATTTAAAATCAATAAACTCCACATCTCCTTGTTTTAATCTATCTAAATCAAAATACTCTTTAGCTGTTGATACATAAGCACTGCCTTTACTATTTACAATTATTGTATATCCATAATCTGACATAATATCTTTAAGCTCATTTACTATTGACACAAAAGAGTATTCAGCAATTAATACACCATTTAAATTTTGTGTTTTTATTGGCAAAACAAATCGTAATATTGGTTTATAAATTGAAGTATCTTTTTTAAAATTAATTACTAACTCATTATTATATAAAGCTTCTTTAACACAAGGAGTTTTTAGTTCTTTACTATCTTTTGAAAAATCTATAAAAATTAAATTAGAAAAATTGCTATTTAATAATTGCTCATTTATATAAGTTTCTACAGTCTTATTAGAATACTTATTATCCAAAATTGGTTTTGAAAGAGTAAATAAATTACTTTTTAAGTCTTTAATAGTAGTATCAATTATAAGTTGCTGTTGCACAGCAATATTATCAAGTGATTTTCTAATATGAGAATCTAGTTGATTTGTAACTAGTTTATCAAAAAAAACAAGTACAAATAAAAGTATTGAACCCAATAATAAGCTTGCAAAAAAGCTTTTAATACCAATTTTATTTTTAACAAAATTATTTAAAGATTTATAAACTTTTTCCTTTTCCATCACGCACCTCCAAAATGTCACAATATATAAAATTGTCACAGATAACTAAAAGAGTCATATTTATAACCACGACAAATAATTAAAATAATCGTGCACAATAAATCCTACTTTTGTATCTTTAAAACTTGTGTTTTGGTTGACAAGTTTTAACAAAATTTGTTGCAGCACTACTTGCACCGCCCATATATTGGTTAGCAACTGCTGCTATGACAATAATGCTGATTGCTATTAAAACCCATTTCATAGCATCCTCCTTTTGTTTAATACCATATTTAACAAAAAAGCTTCAAGTGACTTATAATGTCTAAATGTGACACAAATATCAAATATCACTTTTTTGTTTACATAAAAAATATAACATAGTTTTCACACAATTGTCAATCACCCGTAAGGGTGAGATATTATAATTTTATTATTTATTAAATTATAATATGTACTACTTTTATGTGATAATAGTTTTTAATTATCACATTTTAAAGACTATTAACGTAGGATACTTAATTTTAGATAAAATAAAAGTGTAAATATTATGTTTGTTTTTTGAGTGATTTTTTGTTAATAGATTTTGATTTTAGATATTTTATTAAATGTAAAATAATAATACATAAAAAAAGGGAATTGCTAAAAGCAATTCCCTTTTAAGTTTGATTTTCTTGACTTAATTATTTCAAAATAAAGTTCTTTACGTTCTCTTCAATATCATTAAAATCTTGAAAACCCATTTTAGTTAATACTACTTCACCATTTTTTATATATACTAAAGTTGGTAGATTATCAGCTTTATACTTTATAGATAAATCTACATTTAAATCAACATTAACTTTATATATTTGTACATCATTATCTTTGTTCTGTGCGTAGAAGTCTAGATGTTCCGATATCTCTTTACATGGTGGACACCAATGTGCATAGAAATCAATTATGGCATTCTTCCCCTTAATTGTTTGCTCAAAATTTGAACTATCTAACTCTTCAAAAGAAAAGCAAAATGATGCTAAACAAAGTAGCCCTAAAATTAGTTTTCTCAATTTTTTCTCCTAATGTCTATATTAGTTATGCACCAAAAATTTGACCTGCATAAACAATAAATAGTCTTAGACAAAGAACGGCAATAATAGAACCTAATGCTGATACATAGTACGTAAAAGCACTATGCGCAATATTCTTACCTAATGCAAAATTTAGAACTAATGGCATTACAAATCCAACACCAACAATTCCAACCCAAAATACAGTAGCCCATGTTCCCTCATAAAATGCTGGGGCTGCACTTTGTGCTCCTTCATTACCAATAACTAATGATACAAATAGCATTAATAAAAACAACATCTCAGTTGCCATAACTGGCCACTCTGCTTTATGTAATATATGCATATCAGCTGAATGCATATCCGCTTTAAAATACTTTCTTGCAACGATTGCTAAAGAAGCAATACCTACAGATAAACCTGAAACAACAAATAGTGCTGGTAAAATCGAAGTATTTAAGATTGGGAATCTTACTAATACAGAAATTAAGAATCCTGTATAAGCACAGATAATTACAGCAAAGAAGAACATTGTTCCCTCAACTGGTGTTTTAAACTTATTTAATAAACTAAATAACCACTCAAACTTGTTTAAGAAAGGTAAAAATTTCTTTAACTCTTGCTCAAACGCGTATACAAAAATCACAGCACTTAATGGAATATATAACATAAGTGCAGCAACACCAATAGACATAACTGAAGTCCAGTTATACATAATTAGAATTTTCCAGAATAGTATTGGTCTTGTTAAGTCCGCAACTAAGAAAACCATTCCTAATAAAATTGTTGCAAATGCAATAAGAGCACCTGCTTTATAAATAGGTGTAATTTCAGTTTGTTTCAAATAGAATTTAAGCAAGAAAGCTACGATTAATGAACCACCAGACATACCTGCTAGTAGAAGGTATATAGCGATTGGCCAAGGCCACTCTACTCCAGTTGAAAATCCTGAACTATAAGTTACTAATTCATTCATCATAAACTCCTTTTTTAATCTTTGGAATATATCTTAAACTTGGTTTTGTTCCATATCCAGGTTTAAGTCTAACTGAATCTTTTACAGCTAAGATTTTATTAATATAATCATCTTCATTGTTTAAATCACCAAACACAATAGCATCATATTTACAAGCTGCTGTACATGCAGGTTCTTTTCCTTCAGCTAAATTTGTATCTTCACAGAAGTTACAGTTTTCTGCAGCTTTTGTCTCTTTATTTACAAATCTTACATCATAAGGACAAGCAACAATACAATATTTACAACCAATACAATCATCTGTATTCATTGTTACAATATTAGTAATTGGATCTTTATGACAAGCCTTTGTTGGACATACGCTTGTACATGGAGAGTCAACACATTGTTGACAAGATACCCTCATAAATTTTTTATCTACTTTATTATTTGGGTTTGTTTGGTCTTCTACAAAAAGTCTATGTTGACCTTTTGGAACATTGTTTACTTTAGCACATGCGTTTTCACAATCAGTACAACCAACACACTTATTTTGATCAAAAATCATTGCAAAGTGAGGTTTTTTAGTTTCAGTTTTTTCTTGAGCATTTAGTCCATAGTTCAATGTACCTAATGCAACTGTTCCAAAACCCAAACCTTTAATAAAGTTTCTTCTTTTATTCTCGCTCTTCATTTTGTTTTTCCTTGCTTGCGAAAGTTTATTTTACTAGATTATGAATTCTCTTTTTCCCATGGTTTTTTTGAATTCATATCTTTCTCTTCCATCTTTATCTCAAATTGTTCTTTTGGCTTCATCTCACCTGGTTTTAAAATTTGATGTAATTCCACTTCAAAAACAACTGGTGTATTTGGTGGTATAACATCAACTCCATTATCACCATATGCTAATTCACTTGGAATAACAAAAGTATACTTAGAACCAGCGTTCATAAGTAATAATCCTTCTTTTAAACCATCAATAATATTAACCATAGATAATTGGACAGGTTTTTTCTTATCTTGATTATCTTCAAAAACATTTCCATCTGGTAAATATGCTTTATAATTAACTACAACAATACTCTCAGGTCTTACATTTGCACCTTTCCCTTTTGTTATAGTCTCATACTGCAATCCAGATTTAGTTACGATAACTCCCTCTTTAGTTCTGTTTTTAGCAAGAAACTCATCTTCTTTTTTCTTATTATCAGTTTTTAGTTTAATTATCTCATTTTCTTGGGCTGTATTCAATTTTTTAGCACGATCATTCAAATATTGTATAACATCTTCTTCTTTTAGTTTAACTTTTTTTTGAAGTGCATCTACAAAACCTTCAACAACTCTATCAACATCAACCTCTAAACCAAGTTCTGATTGTCTAACAATTGTATTACCAATGTATTGTCCTGTTGATGCACCAATACTATATGACTCTCTGTCTTTTTCAGTTTTTAAATCTGTAGCAAGAAGTTGTGAACTTGTCAGAACCATCGTAGCAGTAATCAATAAACCAGTTTTCTTAGATAATAATTTCATTTTGTCCCTTCGTAAAAGAAAGGCTGCACTTAAGTGCAACCTTTCGAGTGTATAGCTAATTATTTATTTTTAGCTAAAATACTTTGAGCTTCTTTTACATAAGCTTGTGCAGCTTTTGCTCTTCTCTCAGTATATTTAAATCCGTGAACTCCCCATGAACCATCTTTTTCAAGTAGTCTTACAGTTTCTTCAGCATTTTCAATTAATTCATTTACTCTTGCTCTATCAGAAACGCTTAACTTAGTTACATCAAGTAATTCATATAAACCTTTAACTCCTACAGAAACTTCTTCGTAGATAGCTTTAATTGGTTTTTGCCATCCCATTACTTCTTCATAGATTCGTTTTTGATCAGAGAAGTGTAATGTTTTCTTTAACGTAGATTGTGCAATTGAGTGACAACCTTTGTTATCTACCATATCTTTATCAGACCATGAAGTCTTACCACAAGCCCACATTAAGTCGATGTAGTTGTGACCTTTATCATTTTTAGCAACATACCAATCTTTGTATCCTTTAGCAGGAGTATCAACTCTTGGTTTACCTGGCGCTGGGTTAAGAGATTTTCTATCAGGACTTACATCAATTTTCCAGATGTGAGATCTTCTAGTTGTATCAAATCCACCATTGTCAGAGTACATTACTGCCCACCAGTTTTCACAAGACATAGTAAATGGCATGTGACAAGATTGACAACTTACATTAGAGTGAGTATCTTTTGTATTTTTAGCAATCATTGCTTGCTCTTGGTGACAAGAAGCACAATCTTTTTTGATTTTTGGTGCAGTATAGAAAGAACTTAAGTAATCACCAGTATCTTGGTATACTCCGCCTTTTCTTACATTTTCAGTTACTACATAACCAGAAACACTGTGTGGATCATGACAAGTTGTACATCTCATACCTGCATCATAGTGAGCAGTAAAGTATGCTTGTGAACCTTCAGAACCACAAGATGGTGCTGCTGATTTAAAGTATGCAGTTAATCCTAACTCAGTAGCTCTAACTTTAAATTGAGGGTTTTTAGATTGTCTAAATTGCTCAGTTAAGAAAGGTCTATAAGAGAATCTTTGGTGACATCTTTCACAGTTAGATT
>CAYJFN010000087.1:0-7140 GCA_964369325.1 uncultured Arcobacteraceae bacterium | reverse complement strand
TCTTTTTTTAGTTTTCTAATAATTGACTTTTTTACAGATTCGACTAAAAAGTTTCTGTGAGAACTATTTACATTTGCTAATTGTTTATTACAATTATTGCAAACAATCTCTGTTTTATGTAAAAGTGTGTCAAATCTGTAGTAAACAGGATTTGTACAAGTTGGACAAGAAGCAGTTAGATTTAAAATATCTTTTTTTAAATTCCAGTTCCAGTTCCATTTTGTATCAAAAAAAATATCTTCATTGTAGCCATAATATGAAGGTTTTCTTAGTCTTAAAATAGCTTCAACTATTAATGCTAAAAAAACAACGCAAAGCAATGAAATCGAGCCAACTATTAAAATGTACTCTGTTTCATAATTTTTTGCATAATACACATAAAGTGTAGTTAATATGATTGATAAAAACAACCATAAAAAAAATTTTAATATTCCCATTTTTCCCTCTTTAAAATCGGATTTTACTATATCTTTTGTAAGAAAACGATAAGATACAAAAAATTATTAAAAAGGACAAAAGCATAATGCTTGATGCAAGAGAAATCTGTTATGATTGCAATAGACCAAAAAGTAGCTGTGTTTGCAAATATATCCAACCACTAAATACAAATACAAAATTTATTATTTTAATGCACCCAAAAGAGCATAGAAAAACAAAAAATACAACAGGTCAAATTACTCATAAGTCTCTTACAAACTCTAAAATATTTGTAGGAATAGATTTTTCAAATAATCAAACACTAAATTCAATTATAAACAACCAAAACAATGAATGTTTTTTACTATATCCAAGTTCTAACTCTATTAATCTAAGCGAACAAAAACTTCAAACAAATAAAAATATTGTAATATTTATCATAGACTCAACTTGGGCTTGTTCTAAAAAGATTTTAAGAGTTAATAACTTTTTACACACTATGAAAACAATCAGTTTTAAACACAATCTAAGCTCACAGTTTTTTATAAAAACACAACCAAATGAGCATTGTCTTTCAACTATTGAATCAACACTTTGTTTAATAGAGCAGTTAAATATGCAAAATATTGAAAATATTTCAAAAGAGAAGCTAGAAAATTTTCTAAATCCATTTAAGCAAATGGTTAAGTATCAAATCTCTTGTGCAAATAATAGCAGAAGTATAAGGTATAAAGAGGCTTTTAGTACTTAAAATTAACTCCAACTTTCTTTAATTTTAAGATATCTTGTGAAATTAAAATATGTTCAGGCTTTAAAACATTGTATAAAAATCTAACCTCAGCATTTGTAAATCCATCTGGCTCTTTTTCTTTGATTTTAACCTCATCATTTACAACATAAAATCTTTTTAGCTTTCCTGATTTTTCTTTTACATAATACACAATATCATAAAGTTTCAAATTTATTTTTTCTATTGTTACTATAACTTTACTATCTCTTGCAGTTAAATTATATGATGGTACTAACTTTACAAATTCAATTTCTTCTATATATCCAATATATAGCTTTGTAAAAATATCAAAATACAAATTCATTTGTTCATTTTTAAAATAATTTAAATCAACACTATATTTTTGATTTTTTCTTGATTCGTTTAATATCTCTTCTAGTGTTTGGAAATATTGAAACTTTGAGTATTTTACTTTATAAGTTTGTATAAACTTACTACTTCTTTTTGTATAAATTGGTTTTTTATCTTTTGTATCGAAAATTAAATCATTAATCAACTCTTCGTCTTCAATGTCTTTTGTAAGCCAAACTGTGCTGTAAGAAGGAAATTTTGATATCCCTTTAGAACCTTGTGTTAAAACTATTAATGCTCTGACTTCTAAGTTGGGAAAAAGCATTTTAAGAAGCGCTGATTTTTTATATAACCTTTTAATCAAACTATCTGTTTTTTTTGATGTACTCATCTCCACAAAATATACGCTATCTTCAGTAAAAAATAGTGCATCAAACTCACTTATATCTTTATATGCACTTTTATATACAATTTGAGCACTATTATCAAGCATTAAGCCACTTTTATAATAAGTTCTTGTTTGATTTTGATATGGTCCTTTTAATACAAATGCAATAATTTCTCTTTGATTGTAAGCATAGTTTATTAAATGCTCATAAATAACATTTTCAAAGATTTCACCTTTGAAACTTGTATATGCAGCAATAAATTCTGGCGTATCCTTAGGCTCATTGTTTTGTATTAGTTTTTTAATTGTCTTTGTTGTATATGGATACTCAAAAAGATTTGATTTTATATTTGTAATATCTAGTTCTTCTATTTCTTTACTAATTTTAAAATGCTTCAAACTCTATTCTTATTTATAAATTTTGTAAATTATATCAAAAGAGTCTTGTCTTTTACTAAAATAGAAATAAACTTACAATACAATACAACTATGAAAAAAAGAATACTACTAACCTACTTAGCACTATTTATGAGTGCAATTTTATATGCAAATGAAAAAGCAAATCTATATTTTCATAAAGACACTGTTTCAAATGCTCATACTGCGTTGCTTTTTTTAGAAGCTAAAGATATTAAAGATGCAAAGCTAACTTTTGAAAAACTAAATATAGATTTTTTACAATACCATAAAAAAAACAATACTTATTTTGCGCTAATTCCTATAAGCTACTATACGAAACCAGATAAATATAAAATTATTGTTTCATATATAAATAATGGACAAAAAAAGTTTAAGGGAATTACTTTAACGGTTGTTGATGGAAACTATAAAAGCGAAACACTAACAGTTCAACCTTCAAAAGTAAAACCAAACCCTAAAGACAAAGAAAGAGCAGACAAAGAGTATAAAGAAGCTATGATTGTATATAATAAAGTATCACAAGGTTTACAAACTTCATTTATACAACCAATGAACTCGAAAATAACAAGTGCTTTTGGAAATAAACGAGTTTATAATGGTACTTTACAAAGTTTTCATTCAGGAACAGATTATAGAGCAGCTATTGGAACACCTTTATACTCAACTGCAAAAGGAATTGTTGTAGTAGCAAAAGATAGATTTTATGCAGGAAATTCAGTTGTGATTGACCATGGATATGGTGTGTTTAGTTGTTACTTTCATTTAGACAAGATTTTAGTAAAAGAAGGAGATGTTGTATCTCAAAAAGATTTAATAGGTCATGCTGGAAATACTGGAAGAGTATCTGGACCTCATTTACACTATGGAATAAGATTTAGAAACATAACAGTTGACCCTCTTCAGTTTACACAAGTTATAAATACTCTAAACTAATCTAAACAAGCTTAAAGACTAAACACTTTAAGCTTTGTTTTCCTTCTTTACTTTTAAATTCACTATTTTCTTCTAATGTTTTTTCATATTTAAAATTACAAGCGTTTTGTTTAAAAAGTTCCTTTAAATATTCTTCTTGCAATTTTGGTTCATTTAAACAGGCTAAAACAGTCGCATCACTATTGCATAATTCACTTAATCTTTTTACTATCTTTTTATAATCTTTTGTAGCTATAAAACTTCCTTTTTGAAATGAAGGAGGATCAATGATAATTAAATCATAAGGTGCATACTTTTTAATCTTACTCCATGATTTTAAAATATTATATGGTAAAAACTTTACTTTAGATGTATCTAAACTATTTAAATGATGATTTTGTCTTCCTACACTTAAAGCTTGTTTACTCATATCTACATTTACAACTTGCTTTGCCCCTCCACTAATAGAGCTAACACTAAAAGAGCAAGTATATGAAAAAAGATTTAAAACATTTTTATCTTTTGAATTATTTAAGACAAATTCTCTTCCCTTTTTCATATCTGCAAAAAATCCTATATTTTGATGAGACATAATATTTAAATAGTATTTTAAACCATTTTCATATGCTATATAGCTATCTTCTTTTATCTTCCCATATAAGACTTCACTAGGAGAGTTTTGTAAATATCTTCTTTGTAAAACTACAGTTTTATACTCTTTTTGTTTTGCAATTGTTTTAAAAAACTCTATTAATTCTTCTTCGTATCCTTGCTCGCATTCATCATAAAAAGCAACAAAAAGTAAGTCATTAACACTATCAACTGTTAAAAATTCAAACTGTTCAAACAAGCACCCTCTTCCATGAAAAACTCTTTTAAACTCATTTGTCTTATTTTCTAAATTTTTTAATATCTCTTCTTTTACTATTTCAATCATTACTTGCACTACTTCCTGCTAAATATCCACTTGAAAATGACCATTGTAAATTATACCCTCCACAAGGTCCATCTAAATCAACTATTTCACCACAAAAATATAAATTCTTTACAATTTTGCTTTGCATTGTTTTTGGGTCTATCTCTTTTAAACTTACTCCTCCTCTTGTTATCATGGCGTTTTTAAATCCATCATGCCCAATTATACAAAGAGGTGTCCATGCAAGATATTTTATAAGCATTTGCTTTTTTACTCCATCAATCGTTTTTAAACTACAAGTTTCATCTATTTTGCACTCTTTTAACAGTTGTTGTGAAACACTAATTGGAAGAAGTGTATTAAGTAGCTCTAACATAGTTTTTGTTGATTGTTTTTTAAAGTGTTGCAAAATTTGCTCTTCATTTAGTCCTTTAGTAAGGTTTACTAAAAGTGGAACTTCATCAAACTTTTCTAATAAAGGTGTAATCTCTCTTGAAAAATCCAAAATAAAAGGACCTCTTATTCCATCTTTTGTAAAAATTAAATCACCTGTTGCTTTTAGTTTTTTATATTTTGGTATATCTATTTTAATTGTTGCGTTTGCAATAGTATCAGCTTTGCAAAACTCTACCCAAGTTTCTTTAGTCTTTAAAGGCATCATAGCAGGATACAAAGATGTAATTTTATGCCCAAAAGATTTTGCAAAAGTATGTCCATCTCCAGTTGAACCTAAAGTTGGATATCCCAATCCTCCTGTTGCAAGAATTAAACTCTTTGACTCCAAACTATTTTCTTTAGTTAAAACAAAAAATTTATCATCTTTTTTATCTATATTTTCAATATTTGTATTACATCTTATATCTATATTTAAAGCGTTTAACTCATTTTCAAGTGCTTCTAAAATAGTTGAAGAGTTATGAGTAGTAGGAAAAACTCTAAAACCATCTAAAGCATGAGTTTTTACTCCAATTGATTCAAAAAAGTTTTCTAAATCATTTGAATCAAAACTATTTAGTGCATCACTTATAAATCTTCCATCTTTCCCAAAATTTTTTATAAACTCTTCTTTACTAAGCCTGTTGGTTAAATTACATTTTCCACCACCTGTTGCTTTTAGTTTTAAAGCAATTTTTGACATTTTTTCTAGCAATAAAACTTTTTTACTATTTTTTGCTACTTCTATGCTTGCCATAATTCCTGCTGGTCCTGCTCCAATTACTATTACATCAAATTTTGTATTCAAACTTCTTCTTTTTTGTTTTTTAAGAATTATATATAAATTGTAATAAAGTTAAAGAATCAGAAAATATCAAAATAACAAAATTTTTACTAAAATAACTTTATAAAACTTATTATTTAGCTTTTTTTGTTATAATTCATAAATTATAACAAAATGAAATAATATTAAGTGAAATAGTATGCAAATTAAACAGTTTACTCCTATTTTTAAAGAAATCTTAAAAGAAGGAGATTCTTTTCCTTTTAAAATTTATAAAGAGTTAGAAGATCATAGTTTCTTACCTGTGCTTCTAAATGGTAATACACTTAACAATTTGCAAGAGTTTTTAAAAATACCAATTTTATATATAAAATCTGATGATAAAGATAAATATCAGCTTTTTATTGAAGAGCACACTACAAAAATTCTAAATAATCCAAACATACCAATTGATGACAAAACTTCATTTATAAATCAAGTTGCAACTAATATTATGAATACTTTATTTGAAGAAAAAATAAGCATGAAAAATATTAAAAAAGCAAATGCAATAAGTGATAATATTGTAAATTTGATGCTTAATGATAATCAAGCTATCTACTCTATGTTAAAAGTAACATCATATGACTATCATACATATTCACATTGTGTTGATGTGGCTTCATATGCTATTGCTTTTGGTGTTTACCTAGGGCTTAGCAAAGATGAACTTGCAACATTAGGGAAAGCAGCAATGCTTCATGATGTTGGTAAAAAAGATATTAACAAAAGTATTATCACAAAAAATGGTCCACTTACTTTTGAAGAGTATGAGCTTGTTAAAAACCATTCAATGTTAGGAGTAAAAGCATTAAGATTAACAGGGGTTACTAATAAAACTTTACTAACGATAGTTGAGCAACATCATGAAAAATGTGATGGTTCAGGATATCCTAAAGGCCTAAAAGATGAAGATATTCACGATTTTGCTAAAATACTAACAATTTGTGATATTTTTGATGCACTTACTACAAAAAGAACATATAAAAATAGAATGCACACATATGATGCTCTAAGTATTATGTTTACTGAAATGAACAACCAATTATCTAAAAAATATCTAAAAGATTTTGCGATATTTATGCAAGGAGAAGGTGCAAAAATTAAATCTCATAAAGAAAATAATTAATTTTTTTACCAATTATACTCTAAAGTAAATCTTGTAGTATATAAAACTGTGATTTATTAATTTTTACCTTAAGTACATCTGTTTTTTGTTAGAATATATCTCATTATAACTAAAAAAGGAGTATTTATGCTAACACTACTAGCAATTGTTAAAGCAAAACCAGAATTTAAAGATGATGTTAAAAATGAATGTTTAAAACTAATAGAACCAACTAGAAAAGAAGATGGTTGTATTGTTTATGATATGCACACAGACAACAATGAAGAAAATACATTTGTATTTTATGAAACTTGGCAAACTTATGAGTCATGGCAAGAACATATGAAAACAAACCATATTGAAAATTTTAAAAAAGCGACTCAAGACAAAACTCAAGAATGGCAACTATTTGAGTTATCAAAAGTAGAAAAATAAATCGAAGGAGAAACTATGAATGCAACAGAAGTTATAAAAACAAGAAGAAGTGTAAGAAAATATAAGGATGAAGTAGTATCAAGAGAAGTTTTAGAAGAAATTATGGAGCTAACTAGATACACTCCATCGTGGGCAAATGCTCAAGTTGCTAGATTTACTTTTGTAAACAACAAAGATATTATTGCACAAATTGCAAATGATGGTG
>CAYJFN010000086.1:0-7210 GCA_964369325.1 uncultured Arcobacteraceae bacterium | reverse complement strand
AGCGTAATTTTTCTTCGTAGCTCCAAGTTTTTTCGTTCTTTTTATGAAAAAAGAACAGAGTTTCCAACTTTTCAAAAGTTGAAATAAAGAACAATAGAAAAAAACAAAGAACGGACTTGTCCATTATGGAAATAAAAATTCATCATTTATAATTCAAAACTCAAAATTAAATAATGAACTTGTTCACAAGAAAGCAACATAAATCTACTAAAGTTACTCCATATTATACTTATTTTGTAAATTGTAAACTCATTTGTGCGTTTTAAGGAGAGTCACCAAACCAAAACTAGAACTAATAGTTACAAAAACTAATACAAATAGTAGTTAATATAAATCTTTATCTTTGTAGTTTGTTCTGGTCGTGGGTAGTCTTTGTATGCTATCCAAATAGTATCTACACTATTTTCATCTAAAGATTTAGAACCAGAAGGTGTAATTAGCTTTAAATCAGAAATATCACCATTTGGGTGAAGCATAAACTCAACTACATTTGTACCATCTTGTCTAAGTCTGGCAGCTAGTTCTGGGTATCTTAAATATCTTTGTGTGATTCTTCCTATATCTTTTAAGTTTTTGTGCAGATATATTTTTTGAGTTTCGCTTAAATTTTTGTATTCCTCGCCATATAGGTCTAAATAACTATTTGTTAAATCATCAAGAAGTTTTCTGTCTAGTTCGATTGAATCAAAATCAGGTGCTTGTAAAAAGTTGCTTAAGTTGTCTTTGTTTAGTTTTTCTTGTTCTTTTTGCAAAGGCGTTTTTGGCTCTTTTTTTGGAGTTTGCTTTGTAAAGTTTGGTGTTACTTCTTGTGCTGTTTTTGGTTTTGTTGTAGTTTTTTGTGGCTCTTTTACAGTTTCTCTTTTTGGAGTTGGTTTTACTTCTTGCACTTTTTTAAGTTCTTGTTTTACAGGCTTTGGTTGTTCAACTTTTTTTACTGGTTGCGGTTCTTGTTTAAGTGGTGTTGGTTTTGTAATAGATTCTTTGGTAGGTTGTTTAAGTTGCACAAGCTTTACATTTGATGTTTTTATATTTTCTTTATTTTCGTTTTTAGGTGATTCTTTTTGTAATGGCATTTTTAAATTAACTAAAAAAAGAATATGAATAATAATTGACAAAATAAGTGCGATTGTGAGCTTTTTCATTGGTTGATTATAGTATAATACCGCTTTAATTTAATTTTTGGATAGAAATAATGTATGAAAATTCACAACAAGCTTTTAAAGAAGCACAACAAGTAATCCCAGGTGGAGTTGATTCTCCTGTTAGAGCATTCAAAGGAGTTGGAGGAACACCTTTATTTATAGATAAAGGTGAAGGGTCATATTTATATGACATTGATGGAAACAAATATTTAGACTTTGTTCAAAGTTGGGGTCCACTGATTTTTGGACACTGTGATAGTGATATAGAACAAGCAGTAATAGAAACTGCAAAAAAAGGTTTGAGTTTTGGAGCTCCAACACTTTTAGAGACACAACTAGCAAATGAAATAGTTGATATGTTTGAAAATATTGACAAAATCAGATTTGTAAGTAGTGGAACTGAAGCTGTTATGAGTGCAATTAGACTTGCAAGAGGCTTTACTGGTAAAAACGATATTGTAAAATTTGAAGGGTGTTATCATGGACATTCTGATTCACTACTTGTTCAAGCAGGTTCTGGGCTTGCAACTTTTGGAAGCCCAAGTAGCCCAGGAGTTCCTGAAGATTTAATCAAGCATACACTTTTATGTGAGTACAACAATGTTGAAAATCTAAAAAGATGTTTTGAAGACTCAAAAGATATTGCTTGTATTATAATTGAACCAATTGCTGGAAATATGGGATTAGTTCCTGCATCAAATGAGTTTTTACAAGCTTGTAGAGAGCTTTGTGATGCAAATGGTGCTTTACTAATTTTTGATGAAGTTATGTCAGGATTTAGAGCATCTTTAACAGGGGCTCATGGTGTTGTTTCACAAAAAGCAGATATTGTAACTTTTGGAAAAGTTATTGGTGCAGGGATGCCTGTAGGTGCATTTGGTGCAAGTGCTAAAATTATGGGTCATTTAAGTCCAGATGGTGCAGTTTATCAAGCAGGAACACTAAGTGGAAACCCAGTTGCTATGGCTGCAGGGTTAGTTAGCTTACGAAAACTAAAAGCAAACAAAGAGATTTATTCAAGTTTAGAACAAAAAGCAAAAAGATTAGTAAATGGTCTTAAAGAAGTTGCTACAAACAATGGTATTGCTCTTCAAGTTGATACTAGAGGAAGTATGTTTGGATTTTTCTTTTGTGATAGTGTTCCTACAAACTTTAAAGAAGTTGGAAAGTGTGACTTTGAAAGATTTGCAAAGTTTCACCAAGAGATGCTTAAAAAAGGTTTTTACTTTGCTTGTAGTCAATATGAAGCAGGGTTTATGTGTACAACTATTACAAATGAAGAGATTGATTCTTGTATAAGTGCAGCAAATGAGGTTATGAAAACACTATGAGTGAAGAACTAAATAACCAACCAAAACATAAAGACAAGATTGTAGCATTGGATTCCCTATCTTTAGGGATTTCAATGGTAGTTGCACTTGCAATTGGTATTGGTATTGGAGTGTTACTAAAAAACTGGACAGGTGAAACTTGGACACTTATATTTGGTATTTTTCTAGGAGTTGCAGCTGCAGTTAATAATGTTTTTAAAGCGTATAAAAGAGCTCAAAAAGAGTTTGAAGGCTTAGAAAATGACCCACGATATGCGCATAGAGCAAAATATGGAGACAAAGTAGATAATGATGCTTAAAAACTTTGCTAAAGTTTATATAGTTTTAGACTTGTTAGTCGTCATTTTTTGTCTTGCTATGAGTAATTATCTTTGGCTTTTAAATACACAAGTTGCATTTATAAGTGCTATGATAATTACAATTGGCTCTTTTTTAGGATATAGAAGCAATATAAATAGTAGAATAAAAAATATAGATACAAAAGAGCAATCTTCAATGCTAGATGAAAGAGATAGCATAGATAAAATAGATGACCCTTTTGATTTGTATGGTGAAATAAATACTCAAGAAGAGTTTACTAAAGAAGAGATAAAAAATATTATCCAAGAAGAGAAACAAAAAGTTAAACAAAATAGTTTTAAAAATACTATTTTTTCTGCAACAGGGTTTTTATCATTGTATAGAATTTTTGGATATGCAGTTTTGATTATGGGATTTGTTGCACTTAATAATAATAATTTACTAAATGTGTTTGCTTATTTTGGTGGGCTTTTAACTGTATCAGTTGCTACACTTATAATCAATGCTAAGACAAAATCATTGGTAGATCAATAGAGATTTTTTTATTCTCTATTGTTAAAATACAAGAACTAAAATTACTCTCTAAATTCTCACAATTTTTTAAATGGCTATCACTTAAAATTTCTATAGAGACAACAGGATTCTTTTTCCCATCTATTTTAATATACTCTCCAACTTTTAGTTTTATGATTACTGTAATAGTTTTAGAGTCTGAAAATGCCTCTAAAGCTTTTCCGATGATTTTTATAAGATTTGGTACATCTATTTTAAATTGAGGAATAGAAGGGTCATAGTTTTTTACAAAATTAATACTGTATTTTGTCTTAAAAGTGCTTATGTTTAAATCAACTAGTGTAAAAACATTTGTTAAAGTTCCATTGTTAAAAGATAGTTTTGGTTCTTTTTTTACAGTTGTTGCTTTGTAGAATTTTACAAAAATTTCTTCATCTGTTTCGTATCCAACACTAATTGCATAAAATGAATAATTTTTTAAAGTTAGATCTACATATGAAGTTTCAAATCCATATGTAGAAGGAGCGTAAGTAACAGCTAAATCGTACAACTCTTTTGAGCTAATACGATTTAGTAAAAATTGGGCTTCACTATTAAAATAAAGAAGTTTTCCACTGCTAGAAAATGTAATAATGGGATTTAAATCCAATTCAACCCAATTTTCAAAAAAATTCATAACTATGTTAGCTTTCTACATAGTTTTTAAGATTTTTACCTACTTTTGGATGTTTTAGTTTTTTAATTGCACTTGATTCAATTTGTCTAACTCTCTCTCTTGTAACAGATAGTTCTTTTCCAATCTCTTCAAGTGTTCTATCACTTTCATCATCCATAAGTCCAAATCTCATTCTAACAACAGCTTGTTCTCTTTCATTTAACTGATTTAGAATTTGGTCAATTTGGTTTTGTAAATCTTCTTTCATAATGTTATCAACAGGAGTTGGTGCTTTTTCATCAGGTACAAAGTCTCCAAATTTACCATCATCATCACTTCCTATTGGAGCTTCTAAAGATACTGGCTCTTTTGTGATTTTAATAACTTGTTTAACTTTGTCAATTGGAAGTCCAACTTCTTTTGCAATTTCTTCTACATCCGGCTCTTTACCGTTTTCTTGGATACCTTTTCTGATGATTTTGTTGATTCTATTTATTGTTTCAATCATATGAATAGGAATTCTAATAGTTCTTGCTTGATCTGCAATTGCTCTACTTATTGCTTGTCTAATCCACCATGTTGCATAAGTTGAAAATTTGTAACCTTTTTTGTATTCAAACTTATCAACAGCTTTCATAAGACCAATATTTCCTTCTTGAATTAAGTCTAGGAAAGGAAGCCCTCTATTTGTATATCTTTTAGCAATAGAAACAACAAGTCTTAAGTTTGATTTTGCCATTCTTGTTTTTGCTTCATCAGTAATTTTCTTACCTCTTTTAATCTGCTCTAAAATATCTTTTAATTCTTCTGGTTCTAAGTCAAATCCACCTTTAGAAGCCTCTTTTGTTTGGAAAAGTTTTTTAATTTCCATATATGTTCCAACCATTGTTGCTTCTGGAACCATTGATATAATTTGTGCTTTTGATAGGTTAATGATATTTGTTAAAAGTTTTTCATGATTCTTTTTTAAAGTCTCATTAAATAATGGAAGTCTATATTCAAGTCTTTTTAACTCTACATCAAATCCACTATCTGATTTTAAAGCAGTTTCCATAGCTTTAACAATTTCAGTTATAAGCTTAGAAGTTGGACCTAAATCAATCAAAGCTTCTTTTAATAGTCTTTTTTTGAATGCAATTGCAAGTTGATGTTGCATAACTTCAGTTTCATCTGTACTTGAAAAAGCTTCTTCTTTTGCAATAAATTTCATCCAGTCTTTTTTTGTTTTTTCTAAATTTTTAAACGACTCAATAATTGCTTCAGCTCTTTTGTCTAGTTTCTTTTGTTTTTTTCCACTTTCTGGTTCTTCTGCAGCTTCATTTTCTAATTCATCATCATCTGTTTCTACTTCAACTTCAACTTCTTCATCTTCATTCTCATCATCATCGTCAAAGTTTTTAAATAGTTCTTTAACTTTTCTTTCTCTGTTTACTAGAGGTTCTTTGTATTCTAAAATAAAGTCAATTAAGTAAGGAACTGAACAAATAGCATCTAGTATTACATCTTCACCTGTTTCTATCTTTTTTGAGATTTCTACTTCTTCTTCTTTTGTTAAAAGTGGAATTTGTCCCATTTCTCTTAGATACATTCTTACAGGAGAATCAGAACGACTCCATTCAAGAAGTTCTTTGTTTTTTAGTAAGTCATAAACATTATCTTCAGACTCTTTTTTTGTTCTTAAATCTTCTCTTCTTTTTGCTTCTGCTGCATTCATTCGCTTAGCTTGTTCTTGAGAAGAGATTATGGTTACATTGAATAGTTGCATTAAAGCTAAAAGTTTTTTAACATTTGCACCTGATGGAGCTTTTGGAAAAATCTTAATTATACTTTCATAAGTTAAAATAGAATCTTTATTCTCTTTAATAACAGATTCAATTACTTTATTTATGTCTTTCACTGCCATATGATGTTTATCCCTTGTGTTATTTGTAAAGGCTATATTTTACCCAAATATAATAAAATTGCGATTAAAATTAGTCACTTAATGAGTTATTCTTTAAATTTTAGGTACAATGCCACTCTTAAATTAATTTTAATATAGTTTTATTACAAACTAGTTATAAAGGTAAAAGATGAATACAATTCAAGGTAAAGTATGGAATTTTGGAGCAAATATCGATACAGATATTATTATTGCTGCAAGATATTTAAATAGTTCAGATCCACAACATCTAGCAAAATATATTATGGAAGATGCAGATCCTGATTTTTCTAAAAAAATCAGTGTTGGAGATATTATAGTTGCAGGTGAAAATTTTGGTTGTGGAAGTAGTAGAGAACATGCTCCTATAGCACTAAAAGCTGCTGGAATTGCTGCAGTTGTTGCACCTAGTTTTGCTAGAATTTTTTATAGAAATGCGTTTAATATGGGCTTACCTATATTTGAGCTAGAAGAGTCAGCACAAATTAAAGAGGGTGAAGAAATATCTATTAATTTAGATAGTGGTGAGATTACAAATTTAACTACTAATAAAACATATAAATTTATTGCAATTCCTCCTTTTATGCAAGAATTAATTGCTAGTGGTGGATTGATTAATTATGCAAAAGCAGAAATGCAAACAGGAGAATAAGATGAAAACATATAATATTTCAATTATCAAAGGTGATGGAATTGGTCCAGAAATTGTTGATGAAGCAATTAAAGTTTTAGATGCTGTTTCATATGCTTGTGGATTTTCATTAAATTATACAGAGTATTTAATGGGAGGAATTGCTATTGATGTTACAGGTAAACCACTTCCAGAAGAGACAATTACAGGTGTTTTAAAATCAGATGCTTGTTTATTTGGTGCAATTGGTGGAGAAAAATGGGATACACTTCCTAGAGAGTTAAGACCAGAAACAGGACTTTTAAAATTTAGAGAAGCTATGGGAGTATATGCAAACTTACGACCAGCAATTATTTATGACGAGCTTGTAAATGCTTCAACATTAAAGCCTGAAGTTATTGAAGGTGTTAACATTATGGTTGTAAGAGAGCTAATTGGTGGTCTTTATTTTGGTCAACCTAGAGCAAATGATGGATTCAAAGCTTACAACACTATGGTTTATACAAAACCAGAAATTGAAAGAATTGGAAAAACTGCTTTTGATTTAGCAATGAAAAGAAACAAAAGAGTTTGTTCGGTTGATAAAGCAAATGTATTAGAAGTTTCTCAATTATGGAGAGACACTATGACTGAACTATCTGCACAATATCCAGAAGTAGAACTAACTCATATGTATGTTGATAATGCAGCTATGCAACTTGTAAGAAATCCAAAACA
>CAYJFN010000085.1:0-7239 GCA_964369325.1 uncultured Arcobacteraceae bacterium | reverse complement strand
ACAAATAAAATTCCTGATAAAAATACAACTCCAAGAGCAGTTTGCCAAGGTATATTCATACCTAAAACCAATCCATATGAAAAATATGCATTTAGTCCCATCCCTACAGACATAGCTATAGGAGTATTTGACCAAAGTCCACTAAAAAGTGTAGCTAATATAGTAATTATTGCAGTAGCAGTAATTACTGCATCCATAGGAAGTCCTGCATCTGATAAAATAAATCCATTTACAGGAACAATATACATCATTGTTAAAAATGTTGTAAGTCCAGCTGAAAACTCTGTTGAAACATTTGTTCCTCGCTCTTTTAGCTTAAACATAAGATATCCTTAAAGTTCAAAATTAGTCGGAATTATACAAAAAAACAAGTTATTATTTAATGAAATGAATGTCACATTACTATTATTAGATTTATACTTTATTTAAATAAGGATTTTTTCAACTAAATATAATATAATGCACGCACAAAATTTATAAGGAAAATAAATGTTCACGCTTTTGCTTGTCTATTTTTTTATTGCAATTGGACTTTCATTTTTATGTTCAATTCTTGAGGCTGTGCTACTTAGTATTACTGCTTCTCACATAGAAGTTGAAAAAACAAAAAATGAGCCACTTGGGCTTTTAATGCAAAAACAAAAAGATGAGATTAATATATCTATTGGTGCAATTTTAACTTTAAATACATTTGCACATACACTTGGAGCTGCTGGTGTTGGAAGTGAAGCAGCTAAACTTTTTGGCGAAGAGTATATGTTCTATATTTCTATCGTACTTACTATTTTAATTTTAGTTCTAAGTGAAATTATCCCAAAAACATTAGGAGCTACTTATTGGAAAAGCTTAAGTGGTCCAGCAACTAGAATTATTAGAATTTTAGTCATACTTACCTATCCACTTGTTATTGCTATGAATAAATTAACACAATTTATGAACAAAGGCAATAAAGAAAGTATTAGTAGAGAAGAAGTAGAAGCAGTTATTTCTATGGCTCATAGTACAGGGGCTATTAAAAGTGATGAAAATAAAATCATGGAAAACTTAATGGACCTAGATGATATTAAAGTTCAAGAAGTTCTTACTCCAAGAAGTGTTTTATCTGCTGTTTCAAAAAAAGATTTTTTAGACTCTTTTGAAAATAAAGGAAGTTTGGAGTATTTTAACAAATTTAAAGAACACTCAAGAATACCAATTTACAATGAATCAATTGATGAGATTATTGGTGTTGTTATGTCTAAAGAGTATTTTCATGAGTACGTTACAAATGAGCTTGAAAACAAAGAGGATTTAATCAAAGATGTTTATACGATAAATGAAAATATTCCTATTTCTAAAGCTTTAAATTTATTTGTAAGTAGAAAAGAGCATCTTTTTGTAGTTACAGATAATTATGATCAAACTGAAGGGGTTATAACTTTAGAAGACGCTATTGAAACACTTTTAGGAGTTGAGATAGTTGATGAACTTGATAAAAATATTAACTTAAGAGAAGTTGCAAAAGTAAAAATGAAACTTATGAGAAAGCAACTTATGAATTAAATAAATAGGCATATATTTATGCCTATTCTCTCAAAAAAAATTTAAATTTGTAGAAATTGACATAAACTTTATAGAAATCTATATTCTAAAATCATAAAAATTCTTCTATAATACACAACAAACTTAATACAGGAGTGTTTATGCAAAACTTAACTTTTACAAATGGTATAGATATACCAATGGTTGGACTTGGAGTTTTTTTATCAAAAGATGGTGAAGATACAAAAAATGCTGTTAAATGGGCATTAGAAGCTGGATATAGACATATTGACACAGCTATGATTTATCAAAATGAAGCAAGTGTTGGATTAGCTTTAAAAGAAACAGATGTTCCAAGAGAAGAGATTTTTGTTACAACTAAATTATGGAATGATGATATTCGTTCAGGAAATGTAAGAGAAGCTTTTAATAAAAGTTTAGAGCTTTTACAACTTGATTATATAGATTTATATCTTATTCATTGGCCAGCGACTGGATATGCAAAAGCATGGGCTGAAGTAGAAAAGTTATACAGCGAAGGCAAAATAAAAGCAATAGGAGTAAGTAATTTCCAAAAACATCACTTAGATGAGCTTTTAAAAACTGCTACAATTAAACCAATGGTTAATCAAATAGAGTCAAATCCAGTTTTTACAAATCAAGAGTTAATTGATTATTGCCAAAAACAAGATATTGCTATACAAGCTTGGAGCCCATTTGGCGGAGAAGGACAAGCATCAACTCTTCTTGAAGGTAAAACTTTACTAGATATTGCTAATAAATACAACAAAACTACAGCACAAGTAATTATAAGATGGAATTTACAAAGAGATGTTATAGTTCTTCCAAAGTCTGTAACAAAAGAGAGAATTATTTCAAATTATGATGTTTTTGATTTTGAACTTACTTTAGATGAATTGCAAACAATTTCAAATATGAACACAAATAAAAGAACTGGACCAGATCCAGATAATTTTAACTTTTAATCAAAATTAGTAAAATAGGCATAAATTTATGCCTATTTAGTTTTAAAACAAATTACATAGAAGCTATTATAATGTTCATAAATCACTTATAGTATAATTCAGAAACTTTTATTGGAAATAAATGAACACTAAAATTTTAAAAGAAGTAAGTAAGCTTATAAATCATGAATTAACAAACGAGACAAATATAAAAGATGTAAAAATTTTTAAAACAACCACTTGTTCCCCAAAGCAACCACTTACATATGAATTTTGTTTGATTTTGGTTTTACAAGGTAAGAAACATGGATATATCGCAAACAAATGCTTTGAGTATGATTCAAGAAATTATTTGGTTGTGCCAATAAGCTTACCATTTGAGTGTGAAACATTTGCTTCAAAGGAAGATCCTTTTATTTGTTTAACTATTAATATTAACAAAGAGATAATGAGTGGTATAATAACTTCCTTGTCAAATAAAGAGGCTAAATGTTGTAAAGAAGTTAAAATGGGAATATTTCAAGATATAGTTACTTCAGAAATAGAAGATATAGTATATAGACTTTTAAAAACTCTACAATCAAAAGAAAAATCAATGATTTTGGGTGAAGCTATATTAAAAGAACTTTTTTATGAAATAATAAATGGAAAAAATGCCCATTTTTTACATAAAATGTTTATAAAACACAAACAAGAAGCAAAAATTGCAAAGTCATTAAAGTATATTCATGATAATTTTAATCAACAACTAAATGTATTTGGCTTAGCAAAAAATGAAGATATGAGCGTATCATCTTTTCATAATCATTTTAAAAATATTACATCTTATCCACCACTTCAATACATAAAAAAGATTAGACTTAATAAAGCAAAAATGTTGATAGAATCTGAAAATTATCAAGTAAATCATTCAGCCCATGCTGTTGGATATGAGTCCGTTTCTCAGTTCTCTAAAGATTTTAAGAAATATTTTGGATATCCACCTAAAGATGTTAAAAGAGTTTATGAATGATATTTATATCATTCATAATTTAAAAAAATTATGCAAAAAGGGGTAAAATGAAAATACTATTAGCACCAGCTGAAACAAAAAATGAAGGTGGAGAGGAAAAGTTTTTATCAAAAGAGTCTTTTAAATATAAAGAACTCTTTACTAAACAAGAAGAAATCATAAAGAAATATCAAGAATATGTAAAATCTTTAGATGATGAAGAATTAAGTTCTTGGTTTGGTATAAAAAATCTAAATGAAGTACAAAAATTTAGACAAGATTTGTATGCTCAACCAACAATGAAAGCAATTCAAA
The DNA here is from genome assembly GCA_964369325.1 of uncultured Arcobacteraceae bacterium. Lineage (GTDB taxonomy): Bacteria > Campylobacterota > Campylobacteria > Campylobacterales > Arcobacteraceae > Marinarcus. The sequence continues at coordinate 3,447 of CAYJFN010000085.1, read as the reverse complement.
GGTACAATGGTGTTGCTTTTGACGCTTTAGATTATAATACTTTAACAAAAAAAGAACAAGAGTATATTGATGCTAGTGTAATCTTGTTTTCTAATTTATTCGGGGTATTGTCTTCAACAGATTATATCCCCAACTACAAATATAAACAGGGTGCAAAACTTCCAAATATAGAGGTTGAAAGATATTACAATCAAAATATTTCTACTTTTTTAGATGATAACTTGGGTGAAGAAATTATTGATTTAAGAGCAGGATTTTATGAAAAGTTTTATAAGCCTAAAAAAGCACAAATTTTAACTTTTAAATTTCTAAAAGATGGTAAAGTAGTTAGCCATTGGGCAAAGTTTTACAGAGGAAAACTATTAAGAGCAATTGCACAAAATAACATTCAAAACTTTTCACAATTTATGGAAATAGAGTTTGAAAATTTAAAACTAATCGAAATTCAAGAAAAAAAGAATGTGAAACTTTTAATAATGGATATTATATAAATATGGTAATAGTTAGCGCTTGTTTAGTTGGTAAAAAGTGTCGTTATGACGGAAGTGATAATAAAAACGAAATTATAATACAAAAGCTAAGAGGCAAAGAGTATCTTGAAGTTTGTCCAGAAGAGCTAGGAGGGCTAAGTACTCCTAGAACTCCTTGTGAGATAAAGAATGAAAGAGTTATTAGCAAGTTTGGTGAGGATTTTACACAGGAGTTTGAAACTGGTGCAAAAATAGTTTTAGCTCTTGCTTTAAAGCATCATACAAAATTAGCAATTCTAAAATCTAAAAGTCCTAGTTGTGGTTGTGGTTTGATTTACGATGGAACTTTTACAAAAACTTTAACAAAAGGTGATGGGATTTGCACGAAGCTATTAAAAAAACATGGAATTAAGGTTATAAATGAGACTGATAAGTTAAGCTTTTAGCCCTTTTTTCTTGAATACTTAGAGTTATAAAAGCAAGTACAATTATAAAACTTGCATATAAAAATAGATATTCCCCATAAAAAAATCCAGCAATGATAGAACCTAAAAATCCACCTAAACCATAAGCAATAGCATATAGAAACTGCTGTGCAAGTTTTTTTTGATGGTATAGTGAGTATAGATATACAATAACTGCACTATGAAATAACCCAAAAGAAAAGGCATGCATACTTTGAGAAACTAAAGTCATAGCAATAGAATCTGGAAAGAAAAATAGTAGTAGCCACCTTGTAATAGTAGCAAGGAGGCAAAACTTCATTATTAAAAATAAGTTGTTTTTTAAAACAGGTGCTTGAAAATATAGCATAATTATTTCACAAATTACTCCAAACCCCCATAAGTAAGAAATAGTTTCTAAGCTTATTCCATGACTTATTTCATATATTGTAAAAAAGTTATAAAATGATGCAAAACTAAATTGCATTAAAAATAAAGTTGCCCAAAATGGCCAATGTTTACGAAGTGAAAATTTTTCTATATCTTGGTTTTCGTCTGGCTTTATCTCTTTGTCATATTGCAATACCATAAAAGCAAAGACAACTATCAAAATATTCATGCACAAATAAAAATGAATAGCAATATAAGGGTTTGTTAAAATTTTTGCTAAGACTAAGGCTATAACAATAAAGCCAATAGAGCCAAAAAGTCTTGATTTACCATATTTTTCTTTGCCAAGCTCATTTAGTGAGATTATCTCCATATATGGCAAAATAACACTCAAACACATTCCTAAAAGGGCATTATTGAACATAAAAAGATAAAAATCTTCTATAGTTAAATAAAACAAAGAAGAAGATATAAGTGATAAAAGCAAAAATATTTTAAATACAGAGGCATTTAGTTTTACATATTTTAAAAATAAAAAGGGAGTTAGAAAACGCATAAGAGGAGCAAGAGCAAGTACAACTCCAATTTCAAAAGCACTATAGCCAATATCGTGTAAAACTTTTGGAATAAATATTACATAAATGCCAACAGCACTAAAGTAAAAGTAATAAAATGCAGATAGCTTAGAAAATAGCATTATTCACAAACAATATGTGTATTTGAGAAAATATCTTGGAATGTTAATTTATCTTTTCTAAAAAACGGAATAAAAAGTAAAAAAATAGAGATAATTGAGAATAAAGTTGCAATATATCTAATAACTACTTGAAAAATTGAAACATGGTCTCCTTTTTTGTTTACAAGTTTTAATTCATAAGCTTTAAGACCTGGTGTTTGAGACTTTCTAATCCAAAAAAAAGCGATAATTATAAAATGAAATAAAAATATAAAACCCCAACCCATAACTCTTTCTTGTGCAAACTCTTGAAGTGAACCAATAATTACATAAATAACAAGATAAAATATCGGAGTGGTTATTAAAAATGTATCTGTCAAAAAAGCTTTAACTCTTGGAGCTATTTGTGTAATATGTAAAGATGTATCACAAGAAGTATGTTGGTTGTTTTTAAACTTATCTTGTTTTACATCTTTCCTTTTTTTCATCTAGTTTCCACGACTTCCAGGCTTGTATGCTTCACTTCCTTCTTTGCACATAGGGCAATCTTCAGGAGAGTACATCTCAAAAGTGAAATCTTCTAGTGCAAAAAGTGGTTTGTCTAGTGGTAGTTTACAATTTGATTGCGCTTGAATATTGCTACCAACTCTTGAGCAAAATCCTCTATTTGCAAGAGCAGCATAAGCAACTATTTTTCCACCAGAAAGTTCAACTTGTTTTGCAGCTTCTAAAGCACTTCCACCAGTTGTGATAATATCTTCACAAATAATATATTTTTCACCCTCTTTTACTTCAAAACCTCTTCTAATTGTCATTTCACCATCAACTCTTTCAGCAAAGATAAATCTTACATCTAATGCAGTTGCAAGTGCAAATCCTGCAATAAGGCCACCAAGTGCTGGTGAACAAACAGCATCAACTTCAATACCATTTGCTTTGATTTGTTTGGCTAACTCTTGAGCAAGAAGCTTTGCAGTTTTTGGATCTTCTAAAACTTTTGCAGATTGTAAATAGTACCTAGAGTGGTTACCACTACTTAATTTAAAATGCCCTTCTAATAAAGCTTGCGCATCTTTATAAATTTGTTCTACGTTCATTGTTATACTTTTAAAATTTCAGCTTCTTTAGCTTTAAGAGTTTCATCTGCTTTTGCTATAAAACTATCAGTGATTTTTTGAACTTCATCTTGAGCTCTTTTGTTTTCGTCATCAGTAATTTCTTTTTCTTTGTGCAAGTTTTTGATTTTGTCATTTGAGTGTTTTCTTACATTTCTAATAGCAACTTTAGCATCATCAGTCATACCTTTTGCTTGTTTCGCGCTATCTTTTCTTTGCTCTACTGTCATTGGTGGGAAAAATAGTTTAATTACATCTCCATCATTGTTTGGATTTACTCCAATATTTGCATTTTGTATAGCTTTTTCAATAGCACCTAAAAGGCTTTTTTCCCAAGGATTAACAACAATTGT
>CAYJFN010000084.1:1820-7398 GCA_964369325.1 uncultured Arcobacteraceae bacterium | reverse complement strand
TTTTTAAATATTTCATCTAAAACTTTATCTAGAATTTTGCTTAAATATACAAAAAAGCCCACAAAAACCTATTTAAACGAATATCTTATATTGGAAATAAAAAGGTACCTTCTAGATGAAGAGTTTACTTTGCAAGAAATAGCGAATAAACTTCAATTTGATGAAATCACAAATTTAATTAAATTCTTTAAAAAATATGAAAATATTACCCCAATAGAGTTTAAAAAAATATACAAAAATTAAATAATAATATTAATTACTAAACAAGTATTTATGTTAAAAGAATATCTGATATATTTTTGTAAGTAATTGCTTATATTTAACAACAAAGGACTTTATATGACTTCAAAAATTTTATTAACAATTCAAATAGTTACAGGTGTGGGATTATTGATATTTGGATTAGGTAAATTTATTCCTTTTATGCCAGCTTCATCTAGCACACCAGAAGCTATGCAAGCTTACAAAATGGCACTTGTTTCAACTGGCTTTATGATGAAGTTTGTAGGACTTGTTCAAATTATTTCTGGATTGTCTTTTATTTTAAATAAATATGTTGCGCTTACTTCAATTGCTATTGCAACTGTTATGCTAAATGCCGTTTTAGCCCATTTATTTTTGGACATTAAAGGCATTCTTCCAGCTAGTATAATTCTAATTTTTATTATTATAATAATGATTAAAAATAAAGAACATTATAAAGGGATTTTAGAGGCATAATATTTCCAATAGAAAATACTCTATTGGAAATAGCTTTAATGAACGACTATGAAAATTGAATTATTTTATGACAAAGAGTGTCCTTTCTGCAACTCTTATGCAAACTATTTAAAGTTTAAGAAAAGCCACGAACTATTATTTTACAATGCAAGAGAATATAGTAAGGAGATTGCATATTTTAAAACTATAGGTTTTGATATAAACAATGGATATATTATAAGAGTTGATCAAAAAAGTTTATATCAAGGTGTTGATGCAATGATTTTTTTAAACAAATTATCTCAAAAAAGAGTTTTTTTTTATGATAATTGCTTTTTTAGAAATGTTGTTTATCCATTTATAAAGAAATTAAGAATTATAATATTGTTTTTGTCTAAAAAAAGCACTTCTTTATAAGGTCAATAGTGACACTTATATTTGTTTGTCGAAAGTCATTTTTTTCAAAAAACAATTTTTATAAATCTTTAGAATAAAATTATACATAACACAAAAAACCTTACATTACTATCTTTTTTAGACTTCACAGCATTATTTAAACTAATATGTTATAAAATTTCAAATATTTAGTGCATATAAATACTAATTTATTGTGACACTTTTTGAGCCTTTATTTTTTTGTCGAATTATATAAATTAAACTTATGAAGAGGGAACATGGAAAGCAAATCAGAAACAAAATGTGCTTCAACAGGACAAGGCTATAGAAAAAATAGATATTATGTTTATACAATAGTAAGCTTCATATCTTTAGTTTTACCATTTATAAGAATTGATGGTAATCACATATTTTTGCTATCTTTTGATAAAAAGCAACTGCATTTAATGGGAACAGCTTTTGATATGCAAGAGCTTTATTTAATGCCATTTTTGTTGATGCTTTTATTTTTAGGTATTTTTGCCATAACTGCTATTGGTGGTCGTGCTTGGTGTGGTTGGGCATGTCCCCAAACAATTTTTAGAGTAATTTATAGAGACTTAATAGAGAGTTTTCTTTTAAAATTAAGGCGAATAAAAAATAAGCAAAAAGATCCAAAAACAAATGCTCAAAATGGTTCAAAACAAGTTGTAGGAATTATTCTTTGGTCAATCCTATCTTTAATAGCAGCATCAAATTTTATGTGGTATTTTGTTCCTCCTGAAGATTTCTTTGCATATTTAAAAGAGCCGTCTGAGCATATGTTTTTGATTGGATTCGTTTTAGCTTTAGCGGCTTTTTTGATATATGATGTAATAAAACTTAAAGAAGACTTTTGCGTATATGTTTGTCCTTATTCAAGAGTGCAATCAGTTTTATATGATAACAACACTTTACAGGCTATTTATTCAGTTAAAAGAGGCGGAGTTATTTATAATGAAAATAAAGAAAAAATTGTATTTTCACAAAAAGATTTAAAAGAGGGTGATGAGTGTACAGCTTGTGAAGCATGTGTAACTGTTTGTCCAACGCATATTGATATTAGAAAAGGTATGCAGTTAGAGTGTATAAACTGCTTAGAGTGTGTAGATGCTTGTACAAATGTTATGGCAAAACTTGGTAAGCCATCACTTGTGCAGTGGTCAAGCACAAATCAAGTATTTGAAGAAAAACCAACAAAAGTATTTAGAAAATCAACTATTATGTATACAATAGCTCTTTTTATTGTATTAGGCTTATTAGTAATCATGAGTGGTGAAAAAGAAAATATGCTTTTAAATATTAATAAAACTACGCAGTTGTATAAAATTAAAGATGGAAATAAAGTTACTAACAACTTCTTATTTTTATTTCAAAATACAGATTCAAAAGAGCATACGTATGCACTTGAAGTTATGGATAATCCTGATATCAAAATTGAAAGATTTGAACCGTTTAAGTTGGGAGCTAAAAAGCTAAGCAAAAAAGTTGTTATATTGTCAACTACAAAAAAATTAGTTGATGATAATACAAAAGATACACCAATTCCTGTAATTATAAAAGCTTATGCAGTAGATGATCCACAAAGAGTTGTAGTATTTAGAGAAGCTGTTTTTGTATTTCCAAGAGCTGATAAGTTAACTCAACAATAACTATATAAGAGTTGAATTTAAGGTAATTCAACTCTCTACTTTTAGCACTTCTTAATCCCTTATTAACAAATTTTTAGATAAAATCGCAAAATATTATAACGACAAAAACGGAGTATCAATCTAATGACAAAATTTATATTTGTAACTGGTGGAGTATTGAGTTCTTTAGGAAAAGGAATTACCTCTGCATCTATTGCAACTATCTTAAAGCAATCAGGTCAAAGAGTAAGTATGCTTAAAATTGACCCTTATTTAAATGTAGATCCAGGAACTATGAGCCCACTTGAGCATGGAGAAGTTTTTGTAACAGCTGATGGAGCTGAAACAGATTTAGACTTAGGAAATTATGAGAGATTTATTGATACAACTCTTAGTGCAAAGAATAACTTTACAACTGGACAAATTTACCAAACAGTTATTAAAAGAGAAAGAGAAGGTGGATATTTAGGTAAAACTATTCAAGTTATCCCTCATGTTGTTGATGAAATTAAAGATAGAATTTATGAAGCTGGAAAAGATTTTGAGTTTTTGATCGTTGAACTAGGTGGAACAGTTGGAGATATTGAAGGCTTACCTTTTATGGAAGCAATTAGACAAATAAGACATGAACTTCCAAAAACAAACACTATGAATATTCATGTTACGCTAGTACCTTTTATAGCAGCAGCTGGTGAACTTAAAACAAAACCAACTCAACACAGTGTTCAAGAGTTAAGAAGAATTGGTATTACTCCTCATATGCTTGTTTGTAGAAGTGAAAAACCTCTTCCAAAAGAGCTTAAAAAGAAACTTGCAATGTCTTGCGATATTGACAATAATGCTGTTATAGAAGCAGGTGATGCACAATCAATTTATCAAGTTCCTATGAATTTCTTAAAAGAGGGAATTTTAACACCAATTTGCGACCATTTCAATATCAATTTAAAACCAAATATGGAAAAATGGGAAACACTTGTTAAGCATATTATTTTACCACAAGATGAAATTACAATTGCATTTGTAGGTAAATATTTAGAATTAAAAGAGTCTTATAAATCGCTAACAGAGGCTCTTATTCATGCAGGAGCACATTTAAATACTAGAGTAAAAATTAACTGGTGTGATAGTGAAAGAATAGAGGATGTAGGTGCATATGAAATTATTAGTAATTCAGATGCTATTTTAGTTGCTGGTGGTTTTGGGCATAGAGGTGTTGAAGGAAAACTAAAAGCAATAGAGTATGCAAGAGTTAATAAAATTCCTTATTTGGGTATTTGTTTAGGAATGCAACTTGCAGTTATTGAGTTTGCAAGAAATGTTTTAGGTTTAGAGGATGCAAACTCTATTGAGTTCGACAAAGACACAAAAAATCCATTGATTTATTTAATTGATGAGTTTTTAGATCAAAGTGGAAATAAACAAGTAAGAACTCACTCTTCTCCAATGGGTGGAACAATGAGATTGGGTGAATATCCATTCAATCCTAAAAAAGGAACAAAACTTCAAAAAGCTTATGGAAATGAAGAAGTTTATTATGAAAGACATAGGCATAGATATGAAGCAAATCCTGCTTATAAAGATGCTTTAGAAAATGCTGGAATGATTATATCTGGGCAATCTAATGGATTAATTGAAGCAGTTGAAATAGAAGACCACCCTTGGTTTGTGGGTGTTCAGTTTCATCCAGAATTTACTTCTCATTTAGAAACACCTAATCCAATTATTTTAGAGTTTATTAAGCAGACAGTTAAATAGTCTTTAATGCAAAATAAAATTACTAAATCTGTTTTAGAAAATATTCTAAGTTTACGGCATAAGGATAATCCTTATGCTAAACTATCATCTCTTCCAAATCCTAATGGTTTTAAAGATATAAAACTTGCTGCAAATCGTGTAAAACAAGCTATTTCAAATAATGAAAAAATAACAGTCGTTGGTGATTATGACGTAGATGGAGTTGTATCTACTACTATAATGATTGATTTTTTTGATTCAATTGGATATAAAATAGATTATATTATCCCTAATCGATTTGAACATGGCTATGGATTATCTCCTAAAATTACACAAAATATTCAAAGTGGATTGGTAATAACTGTTGATAATGGTATTAGTGCAGTTGAAGCTTCTAAAATTTTAGAAGAAAAAGGGATTGACTTAATTATAACAGACCATCACACTGTTCCAAAAGAACTACCAATAGCTTATGCAATAATTAACCCAAAACAAGAAGATTGTAGCTTTGAATTTAAAGATATATGTGGGGCTCAGGTTGCTTGGTATTTTTGTGCTGCAATAAAAAATGAATTAAATGCAAATGTCGAATTATCAAAATATTTAGATATTTTAAGTATTGCTATTATTGCAGATATTATGCCAATGACAAGTTTAAACCACACAATGGTAAAACATGGACTAAAAAAGATTAAAACAAGTAATAGACCAGCGTTAATTGCAATAAATGACTCGATGCAAAAAACAAAATTTACTTCAGATGATATTGGTTTTTTTGTTGCACCTAAAATTAATAGTGCAGGAAGAATGGAAGATGCATCTAGCGCATTGGCATTTTTATTGGCGAAAGATTATAAAAAAGCTACACAAGCTCTTGATGCTTTAAACAGCTTAAATGAGTATCGTAAAACTTTGCAAGAGCAAATAAGTCAAAAAGCCATTTTCGAAGTAGATGAACACGACCAAGCTATAATTGTCTGGGGCGAAGAATGGCATGAAGGCGTAATAGGAATAGTTGCTTCAAAACTTTCAAATGCTTATAAAAAACCTGCATTTATATTCTCTATTAACAATGATATTGCAAAAGGAAGTGCAAGAGC
>CAYJFN010000084.1:0-1720 GCA_964369325.1 uncultured Arcobacteraceae bacterium | reverse complement strand
ACTTCACTTTTTGGAAAAGATAAAAATCATTTAAAACTGGTTTTAAACTCAGATGGATTTGTATTTGAAGCAATTAAATTTAATACTAACAAAAGGATTGAGCAAGATAGTGTTGATATCATTCTTAGTGTTAGTAAAAATGAGTTTAGAGGAGATGTTAAACCACAGTTTTTAGTACAACAAATTTTGTAACTTATAAAACAAGTGGTTTATATATTATATTATCACTTCTTTTGAGTGGAACTCTTTCAAGTTCTTCAATTTCAGATGTCATAATAGTTGATTCAGAAGCACTTCCTAAAATATGGCCTGTGTAAATGTCAATTAGTTTTATAAAAACCCACAATCTTTTTCCTGTCATAGAGTACGTTCCAACTACGGCAAATCTTTCATTGTGGATAAAAGAATCTATTTCTTCATTATTTCTGCTTAGTACATTAAATCCATGTTCACCAATTTTGAAGTTTTGACCAAGTTCGACTTCCCTTACAATGATATCTTTATTTGAAAGAACATCTTTTAATACTTCTGATAACAAAAATCCAAGCTTAGAGTGGTTTTGTAGTTTGTCAATATTTACAAAATCTGAAACTAGAACTACTTCATCTTTTTCTACATTTAGTTTTAACTTATCATAAGAAGATGAAATCATAGAATTAATTAATCGTTGATAGTTGTTTGAACCATCTATATTTATATAAAAACAGCCTGTAAAAAAGGTAGTTAAAAAAAGTGGAATAAAAATATATCCAACTTTTTTTAAAAGAATTTGCTTAAATTTCATCTGTTTTTATTCTTTATAGATTCTTATAGTTCGTGGTGGTTTACAATCTTTGAAAATAACACAATCATCTCTTAATCCGTGAGCATACGTTGCCCTTGCAGTAGATATGATTTTACCAGTAATATTGTCTATAACCCTAGCGTTTAGCATTACATTTTTGTATTGTCTAGAGTAAGTTCCTACAACTACGTATGTATTTTCAACTGTGTTGTTTAGTTTGTTTGCATCTCTTGTGATATAGTATTCGCCTTGCGCATTTATTGAGACACCTGCTTGTCCTCTGAACTCAACAAGATTAAAACCTCTATTAGAAAGCTCGTTGATTAAACTCTCACTTACAACTCTACCAAATTCAGAAGTTTTTTTGAAGTTGTCTAATCTAACAAAAGATGTAATAAGTACAGCTTTTGATGTGTGCATTTTTTTATTTTGCATCATTTGGGTTGCTAAACTTGCAATTGCTCCTTCAAGTGTATCTTGAGTTGTTACAATTTTTTGAACATTTTGTGCAACATCAAGTCTTTGTTTTATTGCTTCAAACTTATGAGCTTCTGTTTGAGCAATTGAATCTTTTGTAGGATCAATTGGCACAGCTTGCAAAACTCTTCCATCTGGTTCAGTTTGCGCAAGCATCGGTTGTCCTTGGCTTGTTTTAGGCTCTTTCATTGCTGGAGTCTCTTTTGTTGATAGCTCTTGAGCATTTGCTGCAAGTAATCCTGTTAGGACTAATAATAACCAAGATCCTTTTAATAATTTAAGCATCTAATTTCCCCTTATACAATATGGTGCTCAATTCTAGTTAATATTTGCTTATAAACTCTTAAAATAGACTCTTTGAAAGATTTTAACGCTTAAATTTCATTCTTAATTTCGTCCTATAGTTTATCTTGATATAATACACACTTACTAAATTAATCAAAGAATAAATAATGTCAA
>CAYJFN010000083.1:0-7435 GCA_964369325.1 uncultured Arcobacteraceae bacterium | reverse complement strand
AAATAATTTCATTTAATCTCCTAATATGTTATTTAAACAATATTAGCATATGATGATTTAATTTCTTAACACTTTTACTGTAAAAACTGCTCCTGTGTCACTATTTTTAACATTTATAAATCCATGCATATTTCGTTCAATTATATTTTTTGTCATATATAACCCTATTCCTGTACCTTGTGTTTTGTGCCTAGTAGTAAAATATGGATCAAAAATCTTATCTATTACATCTTCAGGAACACCTCCTGCATTATCTTCTATATTGATAACTGCATATAATTCACCAAGCTTTATAGTAACTTTTATTTTAGGATTTTTAGTCTCTCTTTCAATAATAATATCTTTTGCATTACTTAATATATTTAAAATTACTTGTGAAAATTCATTTCCATATCCTAAAACTTCACAATCTTCAATAACATCCATTTCTAAAGAGATACTATGATATTTCAAAGATGATTCAACAATATGATAAGCATCTTCAAAAGCAGTTTTTATAGAAAACATCTTTTTTTCACCTTCTGGTTTAAAAAAGTTTTGAAAATCATTTATTGTTTGAGACATATAAGCTGTTAATTTATTTGCTTCATCTATTTTTTCTATTAAATACTCTTTTGTAAATTTATTAAAGTCATATGTTATTCTCATATTCATATGAATTGCCGAAATTTGTGCAAGTGGTTGTCTCCATTGATGAGCAATATTTCCTATCATCTCTCCCATAGCTGCTAGTTTACTTTGCTGTATTAGCATTTGTTCATGCTCTAATCTTTTATTAATTTCACTTTGGATTTTTTCCTCAAGATTATCTATCATATAATTAATCATATTTTTTAACTCATTTAAAGATTTATTATTAGTATCTTGAGTAAGCCTTGTTCCTAAATTTCCACCTTTAATATTTTCTAAGACTTTTGTTGCATTTTTTATGAGTGCTTCATTTTGTTCAATATTATTTCTTGTATACGCAACATTGTTGTTAATAATAGTCGCCATTTGTTGGAATTCATCTTTACTATCAATTTGTATTTGGCTAACTTTTGTAGTCTTATCATTTAAATATCTAAAAAAGTCATTTAAACCATTTTGTACTGCATATATAGATTTTAATATATTACTTGTAATTGTCCAACCAATAATAATTGCAAATAATAAAATAAAAAAAAGACTAATAAAAACTTCTCTTTTAACTTCTTTTGCTTTTTCCTGCGCCTCATTATAAGCAACTCTTACGTTATCTAAACTCGCTTCTTGTAGTTTTAACAAATCATTTACTAAAATATCAAACTTCTTTTTACTTATAGTTGTAATATTTATATAAGCGCCCTCTTCAAACTCTTCATTCAAATATAATTGTATTTGTTCTATCTCTTTTTTATACTCTTCCCACATTTTTTTTGTTTGAGAATTTATTTCATTCATAGAATCAAAATTTTTATTTAACACTTGTATTATGTCATCTAAATCATTTTTTATATCACTTCTTATTTCATTATTTGCTGCCATTACAAGTGATTGATTAAGCTGTCTTAAACTATGTAGTGGAGTTATAATATTACTTTGCAAACTTAATGCAACATCAGTTTTTTTTTGAACATCGCTTAATCTATCTTTATTATCCTGACTAATAACAATTGATTTAAACCCCAATATTCCAATAGAAATACACAAAACTATAAATAGTAATCCAAGCTTTAGTTTTATATTAATCGTTTTCATCTATATTCACTCTTTTTGGTTTTATTGCTCTTTTTAACTCTTCACTATAGTTTTTATCTTCTCTTACTGACCAATGGTCATTACTGATTTCTATTTCCCATAAAGGAACAATTCCTCCCTCATAAGGAGTATAAATAACTTCTTTATTTACTGCAATTACTTTATTTAAAGATGGAACTCTTAATGTATAAGCTTGTTCTCTTGCTCTATGTAAAATATTTTTTACAACCTCTTTATGCTCTTTAGTTTGGGGCTTTGTTACAAAATACTCTTCTATGTATTTTTGCATTATCTCATCTTTTGGAAAAGTTGACCAAGCACCTCCATTTTCATATATAAAAAATACTGTCCAAGGATTTTGGTAATACCAATCATCATTACCCCACATCAACAAATCCCATTTTTTTGTATTTTTATTTTGATTCGTTCTTAATAGTTGATCATATATATCTGTTTCACTAGTCGTTGTAGTATAGTTAAATTCAACTCCATATTTTTTTAGTTGAAATTCAATTCCTTTAAATAAAAACATAAATCTATCTTGTGTAAAAATTTCTAACTTTAAGCCATTAAGTAATTGCTTAATCTTTTCAACAGATAGTTTTTTTTCTTTTATTTCATACTCTTTTGCTACTTCATTTACAACATCATAATTAATTGAAGTTGTAAAAGGTGAAACTTTGCCCTCTTTTTTGTAAACAAAGTTTAACAAACTCCCTTGATTTAATGCTTGGTTTAATGCTTGTCTTACATCTTTGTGTAAAAGCTTTTTATTTCCATTTATTAAATTAAAAAATATTACAAAATTATCTGTTGATTTTGAAAGAATTAGTTTTGCATAATCTGAAGTAATTACTTCAAGTTTTTTGTTAAAAGGAATTGGCATTAAATCCAGTTTTCCTTCATTTTTTGTAATATCTTCGATGGCTTTTTTTACATCTAATTGAGTATATACAGTAACTCTTTTAATTTTTGGATACTCTTTATTCCAATAATATGGATTTGCAATAAGTTCTAATTTACTTGTTTGTCTATCACCTAAAGAGTAACCCTCTTGTAAAATATAAGGACCCATCCCATAAGCTCCTGAAACTTGATTACCAGAACCAGTCTCTGCCCCTTTTGGCTGATATTTGTCAATATACTCTTTTGTATAAAAATATATTCTTGCTAGGTCATGTAAAAACATCTCATATTTTTGCTTTAAAACAATTTTTACACGCTTTTTATCCAGCTTTATAATATCAAAATCAATTTTATCTATATTTGTATATAAAATAGGATATTTTTTAAAATGCTCTAAATTATAAACTACATCATCTACTGTAAATGGCTTGCCATTTTGAAATCTTAAATTATCTCTTAACTCAAATATATATGTGTAGTCATCTACTCTTGTATGAGACTTAGCTAAGTCATACGTCCAACCATCTTTGTTGTCATATGAACGAATAAGTCCAGAGTTTGTTACTTTTGCTATATATGAATAAGGAATAGAAGGGATAAAAACATTTATATGTGATTTTGGATGAAGTTTTGGTGCTTTGTTTGTATATGAAGAGTCTTCTCTAAACTCTAATTTATTCACAAGATTCTCTTGCGAGAATACTTGTGAAAGAAAAAATGAAATAAATAAAAGAAGCTTAAACAAAATGATACCCTATCCCAGATAGGTTGTTCACAATGTCTGTGGGTAATTTTTTTCTTAGATTTCTAACTAATGAACGAAGCGCACTATCCGTCATTATATCATCACCCCAGACTTTGTCTTGTAACTCCTCATACTTAGTTACTCTATTTTGATTTAAAAGGAGAAGTTCAAAAAACTGTAACTCTTTTTTGTTGAGGGTTATTTTATCATTTTTATAAAAAAGCTCTTTTCTATCGTAGTCATAAGTATAGTTACAATCTACATCTAAATGGACAACTTTGTTGATGTTTAGAACATTTACGCACTTTTCTAAAACACCAAGCAAAGCATCAAGTTCGATAGGTTTTACTAGATACTTTTCCATATGTAACTCAACTGCTTCTAGGAGATACTCTTTATCAGTATGAGCAGTTATCATCACAATTGGAATTTCTCTATTAGTTTTCCTAACTTTTTTTACAAAATCAATGCCATTTAATATGGGCATATGAATATCACTTAAGATGATATCTGGCTTTCTTTGCTCATACAGTTCAAAAGCCTCTTGCCCATTTGTTGCTTCGATTACCTCTTTGGCAAAATAAGAGAGACTATCTGCGATATTCTTTCTTATGCCATCTTCGTCTTCTACATAAAGAATTGTTAAACTCTTTAACTTTTCTATTAACTCTTTTTGCACAATGACTCCTTTTGAGACATTATATCAAAATTAATGCTCTACTTTTACAAACCCATCACTTGCATTTGCTTGTAAATATCTAATTAAATAAGTACTTTCTTGTTCATCAAGTTTTGCAAAACCTTTCATAGTTTCAAAAATTGCTCCCCACTCTATCATTGAGTGATGACTTGCTTGATTTGCTGCATGGCATTGACTACACATTTCATAATAAAACTCTTCTCTTTCAGCCCAAACATCAGATATAGAATTAGAAATTAACTCTTTACTTATTGTAGCTTGAAATGAAACTTTATTGTCTGCCTTTTTCTCTACTTCAAAACCATCAGCTAATTTTGCTACAAGTAGACTTTTTGCTTCAGATGAATAAATCTCGTTTCCAAACATATATCCTTCAACTTCAACTAGTGATTCTTTTTCACCATCTTTTACAATAGTTAAAGGCACACCCATATAAACATCTGCAACTTTTCCACTTTTATCTTTTATTTTTGCATCTTGATAAACAAAAAAGTCAGTTGAAACAACTTCTTCTTTTTGAGCATACTTATGTTTAAATAACTCTTTGTTGATTGAAACATTATTATTTGCACAACCTACAACAATAACTGAAACAAATGCTAATAGCAATAGACTTTTAATTTTCGTTTTCATAATTAAGCTCCTATAATTTTTGGTGGTTGATAAGCTAAATTTGGAGTTACAACCCCAGCTTTTCTAATTGATACAAGCCCTGTATTTGCAGTTGTTGCTTGTGCCATTTGTGATGTTGGTCTTGATGATGTTAAAACATTAGCTTGACCAGAATTACATCTTGTACCTTTTTTTGAAGCATCTTCAGGAGAGTACCAAGCTCCCTCTTCAATAGAAACAACGCCATCTCTAATTGTATCTGTTACAACTGCACCTGCTAAAATAGCACCTCTATCATTATAAACTTCAACAATCTCACCATCTTTTATTCCAAATTTTTTAGCATCATTTGGAGAAATTTTAATTGGTTCTCTTCCTTGAACTTTATGAACATTTTGAACCCAAGTATTATCTAATTGCGAGTGAATTCTATATGTTGGGTGTGGCGTTACTAAATGTAATGGATATTTTTCCACTAAATCTTTGTTTCCTAGCCACTCAGCTGGTTCAAACCACATTGGATGACCTTTGAAGTCATCATATCCAAAACTTGCAAACTTGTCTGAATAAATTTGAATTTTTCCTGTTTCTGTTTTTAAAGGATTTGCTACAGGATCTTGTCTAAATGCTCCATGTCTTACAAATTTTCTTGCACTTTCAGGAATATCATATTTAACAACACCATCTTCCCAGAATTTTTCAAAAGAAATTCCTAAATCTCTATATGCACTTGATCGTTTATAAAGTCTTTCTAACCACTCTTTAGAAGTTCTTCCACCTGTAAATCTCTTACCTTTACCAAATTTCTCTGCTAAAAGTGCAAAAATTTCATAATCATCTTTTGACTCATATCTAGGTTTTACAACTTGTTTCATAGCGTGAATTCTATCCATTGAATATGACATACCAGAACCTATATCATCTCTTTCCATAGTTGTAGTTGCAGGAAGAACGATATCTGCCATTTTTGCTGTTGGAGTCCACCAAGGTTCAACTACTACAAAAGTATCAAGAGTTCTAAGAGCTTCTATTAATTCATTTACATCTGGTTGATGTCCAATTGGAGAACAACCCGCGCTTAACATAAACTCAACTTGTGGATAAACTACTTCTGTTCCTTTATAAGAAACTTTTTGACCTCTTTTAGTGATTAAATCACTCATTCTTGATGCTGGAATTGCAATATTTACTTTATCACCTGCACCTTGACTCATACCACCAACTGTATTCATTCCAGAGTTTGCATCTCCTCCGCCTTCATAGTGCATAGAAAAACCAAATCCTCCACCAGGAAGTCCAACTTGTCCAAGCATTGATGCAAGTACAATTAAAGCCCAGTCTACTTGCTCACCATGATGTGCTCTTTGCATTGCCCAGTTTCCAGCAAGGAATGTTCTGTTTGAAACCATAATATTTGCTAAATCTTCAATTGTTTTAGCTGGAATTTCTGTTAATGGCTCTGCCCATTGTGCAGTTTTATCAATACCATCTGTTTTTCCTAATAAATATGGTAAGAATTTATCAAATCCATAAGTATATTTTTCTATAAATTCTTTATCATATTTTCCTGTTTTATATAAGTAGTTCATAATTGCAAGCATTAAAGCAACATCACTTCCAGGTCTAATTTTTATCCAATCTGCTTTAAACTCTTGAGCTGAAACTGTATAAATAGGATCAATTGAAATAAATTTAATACCAGCTTTTTTATACTCTTCATAAGCATCAAAACATCTATGGTTATGAATAGAAAAACCTGCTCTATTTGTTTTATAAATATCAGCTCCCCACATAACATATACTTGAGTGTTTTCAATCATTTGTTCATGTGCAGTTTGAATAGAGTAAACTTCCATATCTCCAACAACAACTGGATTTACTTGACCAGCAGCCCCATTACTATACTCACCACTAGTTCTAACTGCTCCTCCAATTAAGTTGAAAAATCTTCCTGCCATTGCATTTGGTTTAAATGCACCTGGATGAGCCCAACCACCATAAGATGCGTTATAAAGTGCTTCGTTTCCACCTCTTTCTTGAGCTTTTTTGATAGCATTTGCAACTAAATCAATTGCAGTATCCCAAGAAACTCTTACAAACTCTTCTTGTCCTCTTAAGTCACCTCTACCTTTTCCTTCTAAGTAACTTTTTCTTACAACTGGATACTTAACTCTTGAGTTTGATGTATCTCTATCTGCTAAAGCTTTTACCATTACTGTAGGATTTGCATCTGAATCTGTTTGAGATGTAATATCTACAATTTTCCCATCTCTTACATGTGCATAAAATGCACCATAATGAGAAGCACTTGGAATTTTAACAGTTCTTTTAGCCCACTCTTCAGCCATAAGTCCCGTCATACTCCCGCTACCAACAACTGCTGCAGATGCAGCTGCACTAACTTTCAAAAAACTTCTTCTTGAATTGTCCATTTTGAATCCTTTCTTTTAGTTATACAAGAATCGTAATCAAAAAAAATAGCAAATTAATCGCAAAAATTAATAAAAATGTAAAAAATTTCAAAAGTGTAATAATTTAACTATTTAGTCGATTTTTTTTCTACTATTTTTTTATAAGCTTAGCTTTATGAAATCAATAAAAGGAAGAAAGATGAAAAAATTACATTTAAGTTTAGTGGCTTCTTTAGCTCTTGCTTGTAGTACAACTCTTAGTGCTGAGTCTTTAAAAAATGCACTTACAACTAATGCTAAAATTAGTGGTGAAGTAGCAGTTACTTATGAAATGAGAGATGT
>CAYJFN010000082.1:0-7455 GCA_964369325.1 uncultured Arcobacteraceae bacterium | reverse complement strand
GGTAGTTTGTTTTTTAAAACATAGTAAATTGTTGCAAAAGTATTGTAGCCAAGCCCAAAACAAATATCTAAAATATTCAGTTCATTTTTATCTTCAAAAAAGTTAAATGCAGGAATGATATGTTTGTAAAGAGCTTCATTTATTGCACCATCATTTACATTATGATAGTGTTGGTTATAAGTAGTTGAAAATAGTGTATTAGAACCATCTTGTGTAATAACTTGCAAAAAAATCCTTTATGTTTTACAAATAAAATTTGATGTATTATATACAATAAACTATAAAAGAGGTGTCATATATGAGTATAAATTTAGTAAAAAAGCTTAGTGTATTTTTAGTTGCTGTATTTGTTTTTAGTGGGTGCGCAAGTAAGGTTGTTTCAGATGTTTCGGTGTTTCATAAATTAAAACCAATGACAGAAAAAACTATTGTAATCTTTGAAAAATATAGTTCTCAAGAAGATAGTTTGGAGTATGATAGTTATAAAAACAAGATTCTTACTTATTTAAATAAAAACAACTATTTTGAAGGTAATGACGCGAATATTATTGTAAAGTTTGATTATGGAGTAGGAGAACCTACACAACAGTTTGGATCTTCTCCTATTTATGGAACAATAGGCTACTCTTCATATATAAGATACAATGCTGATGGTGTAGGAGTTCTTGTGCGAAGACCAATTCATGGAGTTGTAGGAACAGATAATTATTCATACAATGTATATGATAGATTTTTAACTTTAAATATGATAGATAAAACTACAAATAAAAGTATATATGAAGGAAAAGTTGTAAGCACAGGAGGACAAAATTCAATTTTGTTGGTAATAGATGAATTAATTGAATCTTTATTTTTTAGCTTCCCAGGGAATAGTGGAACAGTTACAAAAGTTGAAGTTCCTTATGTGGAATAAAATAAAAAAGGCTTAATGCAAGATGCATTAAACCTTTTATTAAAATCTAAATACTTAATTATTTTGTATTTGGAATGAAAGGCTTCCCATAAAATCTTATAACTAAGAATACAACTGCTAATCCAAGCAGTAATAATAAGAATACATTTACACCAAATGCTGCTGGTAAATAACCACAAACAACTGCTACAATACCAACAAATATTGCATAAGGAAGTTGCGTTACAATATGATCCATATGGTTACAAGAGGCACCCATTGACGATAAAATAGATGTATCTGAAATTGGTGAACAATGGTCTCCAAAAATAGCTCCTGTTAAAACAGCTCCAACATTTAAGATGATATATTCATGTAGTGATGCATCTTCTAATCCTGTGTGCATACCAACTGCATGAGCTAATGGAATAGTAAGTGGCATTAAAATACCCATTGTTCCATAAGATGTTCCAGTTGAGAATGAAATAATAGAACCAAATATAAAAATAATAGATGGTAGAATAAATTGAGGAGTAGATTCAGACAATAGTGTTACAATATATGCAGCAGTTCCAAGCTCTTTCATAACAGCAGAAATAGACCAAGCGAGAACTAAAATAACAGCAGTAATAACTAGTGCTTTAACTCCGTATACCCAAGTTTCAATTGCTTCTTGAAGAGAGAAGATTTTTTGTTGTAATCCCATACCAATAGCTACAAGTGAAGCTAAAAGCGCAGCTTGGAAAATAACAACAGATGCATCTGCAGCTCCAAATGCCTCTCTAATTGCATAAAAAGAAATAGGAGACTCTTGAACTTTTGCAAGAATTTCACCCTCTAGGGCACTAACACCATTAATGTAAAATCCAAAAATTGCCATAAAAATTAATACACTAATAGGAATAATAGCATTATACATAGAGTATTGAACACCATCTTTTGGTAGCATAAAAGAGTTTTCTTGGTTTATATGAGTATTATTGCTTTCAGGATTTGAAACTTCACCTGTAGTGTAAGCTCTAACTGCAGCTTTATGCATAGGTCCAAATTCTCTTAGTGTATAAGCTGAAAGGAAAACAAATGCAAGCATTAAAATATTGTAAAACCTATATGGTAAAGTCTCAACAAAAATTGCAAAAGCATTAACATCTGGTTGACCAATCATTTCATAGGCATCTTTAATTAAAGATAACTCATAACCAACCCAAGTAGAAATAAGTGCAAGTCCAGCAATAGGAGCAGCAGTCGCGTCAATAACAAATGCTAATTTTTCTCTTGAAACTTTTAGTTTATCTGTTACTGGCTTCATGATTGGACCAATAATTAGTGAGTTTGCATAATCATCAAAGAAGATGAAAAATCCCATTATCCAAGTATAAATTTGAGCAGAAGCTGGAGATTTTGCCCTAGCAGCTAACTTTTCTGCAATTGCTCTAGGTCCTCCCATTTTAGTAACAAGAGCAATCATACCACCAATTGTTAGAACTTGAAGAACAATTCCTGCGTTCCAAGAATCAGCAAGTGAGCCAACCATTTTACCAGCCATGTCAACAAATGCGTTAAAAAATTGAGCAAAAACATTTGCACCACTTACATTTAAAATAAATGTACCTGAAAAAATACCTAAAAATAGCGAGAATATTACATTCTTAGTAAGAAATGCCAAAACAATTGCAACTAATGGTGGAACTAATGTTAGCGCACCAAACGTAGCAGCATTTGTTTTTGCATCAGCACTAAATGCTAAAACAGGTATTACCAATGCTAAAAGCAGAGTTTTGAAAACTTTATTCAAAGCAGTCCTTTGTGTATAAAATTGAGTTATAGATTATACACAACTTAAATAAAATATCTAATAATTTTAACCCTATTATTACTTAAAATAAAGAAATAAACCTTGTTAATATGTAGGTTTTGTGTTAAATACCCATTTTCTTCATTTTTTCTTCTGTTAGGAAAATCTTTTTGTTATCCATTGTGCAAATTCCTTTTTTTAAAACATCTTTAGCTATTTTTTGAGCAGCTTTTAATGAATGCATTTCGTAAGTTCCACATTGATACTTATTTAATTCGGGAATATCATTTTGTGATTTTACACTTAAAACATCAAGCATAGACTCTTTCCATGCTTTAACAACACTTTTTTGATTTGGACTTCCCAATAAACTCATATAAAATCCAGTTCGACAACCCATGGGAGAGACATCTATAATTTCTACTTTTTTTGAATTAAGGTGATTTCTAATGAAACCTGCAAATAAGTGTTCGAGTGTATGAATTCCTTTTGAACTCATTTTAGAAACATTTGGAACACAAAATCTTAAGTCATAAACAGTGATAATATCTCCAGATGGAGTTTTCATAGTTTTCGCAACTCTAACTGCAGGTGCTGGCATAATTGTGTGGTCTACTCTAAAAGAGTCTAATAGTGGCATAGTATGTCCTTTAAATAAAATGTGAAATTCTAACATACACCATACAAAAGGCTAATTAAATGACATAAAAATCAATAATAACATACTAAAATAGGCAATATATTTAACAATAATCTTTAGGTATTACTATTGTAAATATGGCACCTTCATTTTTGTTTTCTACACTAATTTCGCCTTTGATAATTGTATTCATAATAAGTTTTGCAGTATATAGTCCCATACCAGTACCAAAGTTTTTGCCTTTTGTTGAAAAGTATGGTTCATATATTTTTTCAATTATATTTTCTGGTATTCCTCCTGCATTATCTTCAATAGTAATATGGTTTTCATCAATTGATATTTTTATGATTTTGTTTTCAATATTGTTTAGCATAAGTGCATCTAAAGCATTATTTAAAATTATTAAAACTATTTGAGTTATTCCGTTTTTGTAGCCAAAATATTTCTTCTCATTCTTAATTTGGAGTTGTATATTTGCATTTAATCTTTTTATTCTTGGATTAGTTAATGCTATAGAAGTTTCACAAATTTCACTTAAAGTAAAATCTTCTATTTCTTTTTTTGCAGATAAAAAACCGTTAAAATCTTCAATAGTAGTTGCCATATATTTTATTTGGGCATTTGCTTCATTTGTTTTTTTGTTTAGATATTGAGTTGTAAGATTTTTTGTCTCATCTGCCATTTGCAAACTTGCAAAAATAGTTGAAATATGATTTAGTGGTTGTTTCCATTGGTGAGAGATGCTTGCAAGCATCTCTCCCATAGTTGCATATCTACTTTGCTCTAACATCATTTTCTCTTTTGCATGAAGTTCTTCTTTTGCCAATTCTTTTTCTTCAACAGTTTGTTTTAGTTTCAAATATAGTGCCATTGAAAGTGCAAAGGCTTCAATAACTGCAATAACTTGCAAAGAGTTATAGTAAGAAACATCTATATTTAAATCAAATACTTTAATAAAATTTGCACTTACATAATACACTACAGTTGGTGTGAATCCCAACATATAAAAAAATGCAAACTTATTGTTTTGTCTTAATGAATAATATCCTGCAAAAACGAATAGTACATTTAAAAACATTGAATATCCAATATTTGTTGTACCTATTAGCAATAAATCAATAAATAGCATTATAATAAAAAGATTGAGTAATTTATTTACAAATGGCATATTCTCTTTTGTGCTTAAAAACTCTTTAGTGAATAGTATGGAAAGAATAGGCATTAATAAAAATGAGAGTACTATTTTTATTGACCAATATGAAAATTCATTATAATCTTCTAATAATACAATAAGATAGTATTTTATATCAGAGATATAAGCAACTGTAGATAATTGGTATAAACCTAAATACAAATAACTCTTTTCTTTTATCGAAAAATACATAAAAAAACTGTACATCATCATAGCAAGAAGAATACCAAGAAAAATGCCATTATTAAACATTTCATTTTTTTTGATTAAATTAATCATATCGTCTGGATTAATTACATAAAGATAGTAAAAATCATCCATACTATCTTCTACTTTTACATTAAGATATAAAGTTATCTTTTCTTTAGGTTTTATCACAAAAGAGTTTGAAATTTCTATATCGTTATATTCTCTTAATGTTTGGTTACTAGTAATAGTATTATCAATACTATTTACAATATACATATCAATTTTTGTATGTTCCCACTTTGAAAAAAGCACTCTTTTTTTGATTTCATTTGAGTTATTTACTAAGTTTAATTTATACCAAGAAGATGAAACAGGTTTTTTTTGATATAAGTATCTTCTAAAATATTTTACTTCTTTAAATTCTTCTGGATTATTTATAGCATCTTCAATATTTTTTATATTTTGATTTGTTGTAATTTGTATAGATTTATATATTTGTATCTGCTCATTAACAGAAATGTCAATGGTATTTTGACTTAGAATATTTGCATTTAGAAAGCTTATACAAAAAATAAATATTAAAATATGTTTTTTCATAGATATATGTTATTATTATTTAACTTAAAAGTTTTCTTTATTAAATACATAATTACTAGTTATGTATCTTCACCTATTTATACTTAAACTAATTTACCTGTTATAAAAACAACCCTCTATTTAGGAGATATAGAGGGTTTTGTTTTTCGAAATTTTAGTTTTTTTATTTTAGAATCTATATGTAATATATGTTCTTAAATCATGCAAGTCTAAATCTCCACCTACGTGTTCATATACAGCCCTTAACTCTATATCTTTTAGGAATCCTGATGTAAATAAATATTTTGCTTCAATTGCTTGAACATCAAGTTCTAATTTGTCTTTACCTGTTTTATCATTATCACTTTTAGTAAGTTTTCCAAAAATAGATGCATTTTTATCAAAATTATATCTTCCTGCTAGTGAATAAGTTGTTGTATTTGGATAATAAGAAAGGTATGAGTAAGTAATAGTTCCAGCCATTAATCTATCTGTACCATTTCCTAAACCGTGATCAAGAGTAGTCGCCCCATCACTTACTTTAGAAACAGAAGTAAATAAATAAGCTTTACCTAGTTTTAATCCAACTTTTCCAGATATAGCGTTTGCAGATTCTTTATTTTCTTCTTTACTATAGTAATATTGTCCGCCAACATCAAACATATCATTTATTTTATAATTTGCTAAAGCATATCCATTATTTATCAAATCAATTTCATCTAGATATGCTAGTTGAACATTTAAGCCACTAATAGGCTGAGTTTTTACAGCTATAGTATAAGCTCCATTTTCCATTTTTTGGAAATCACCATTTGGTCCACCTACTCTATTTACATTTACACTATCAAAACTACCAATGTCGCCATTCCAGTCAGTTCTATTTTGCACTTTACTTATATATGCTGCAGTTAAAATTGTATTTGGAATATCTTTATTAACAATCATTGCTGATTCAAATGACTCTAAGATTGCTCTATTTTGTCCTGAAGCTACAAGTGGAGTATCCATATACATTCTACCAACTTTGAAATGAGTATTTTGATAATCGTAAGATAAATTAAAAACAGAAAGAACTTCACCAGAACCATATTGGTCATTATTAAATACTGCTTTAGCGTCGTCATCTGCCCAAGGAGAATGAGAAGATTGAACTTCTGCATTGAATTGAAATCCATTATATTTTTCTGTACTATATCCTAAAGAAAAACCTAAAGTAGTTAAATCAGCTTCTCCTTTTTGTCTTTTAGCATTAAAATAGTTTATTTCTAAGTCACCATATACTTTTCCATTACTAAAAGCTTCAGCTAAAGTTGAAGCTCCAAACGCACTTGTGCTTAAAGCTACAAGTGTAGCTAAGCTTAAACAAACTTTTTTCATTTTATTTCTTCCTTCTAAAAATCTTATAAAGATGCGCTTTTGCACATCTTTATTTCTTTGAGTTACTTCTTGTCAGTAACACATCTTACATAAAATCCTAAAGAGCTTCTTTTTCTTGCTGCTCCACCTGCTATTGTTTCAACTGCCCATACCATTGGCATATCAAAAAGTTTTGATTCAAAACCTGTTATAGAATTTGTACCATATGATGGATCAAGTGTTGATGACCAATAAAACTCAGGCTTAATATCTTTAAAAAACTCTTCATCCATAGCTGGTCTATGTTTGCTATAGTTATTGATACTTATAAGTTCTTTTAAGTGTGGAACTCTCCAATCATCTCTTCCACCTAATTCTAACTCTTTACAATATCTTTCAATTTTTTTGTACTCATATCTTTTACCATCATCTTTTTGCTGCCAAACAAGATTTGTTAGGTTATCAGTAGTAGTCCCATTGCCATTGTCTACAAATAAGTTTTTATCATATGCTTTTTGACCATCTGCTCTTACACATCTTGTCATTTTAGTTGAATCTGCACTTTGTGTCATAATATGTCCATCATATCCAACATGCCAAGCATTAAGTGGATGTGCTGTTCCTTCTGGAACTGCCCAATATCCTGATGGAACAGTTGGAACTCCTGGGAAATATTTTCTTGAAAATGGCGGTTCAAAAATATCATAATCAGCTACTGAAGTTAATTCTTTTAAAGTTGGGATTCTCCAATCGTCATAACCACCTGTTCTTAAAGCAGAACAATATTCAGTTGCTTTTAATAAGTTTGTCCAAAC
>CAYJFN010000081.1:0-7457 GCA_964369325.1 uncultured Arcobacteraceae bacterium | reverse complement strand
ACTGGATGGAGCAAGAGCAAGAAAGAGGTATTACAATTACTTCTGCTGCTACAACTTGTCATTGGCAACACCCAAAAACAAATGAAAAACTACAAATAAATATTATCGACACTCCAGGACACGTTGACTTTACAATCGAAGTTGAAAGATCAATGAGAGTTCTTGATGGTGCTGTAGCTGTATTTTGTTCAGTAGGTGGAGTTCAACCACAATCTGAGACTGTTTGGAGACAAGCAAACAAATATGGTGTTCCAAGAATGATTTTTGTTAACAAAATGGACAGAACTGGTGCAGATTTCTATAATGTTGAAAAACAAGTTACAGAAAGATTAAAAGCAAATCCAGTTCCTATTCAAATCCCAATTGGTGCTGAAGAAAACTTCAAAGGTATTATTGACCTAGTTAAAATGAAAGCAATCGTTTGGGATGAAGATGCTGCAATGGGTTCAAACTACCACGTTGAAGATATTCCTGCTGATTTAGCTGATAAAGCTGAAGAGTATAGAGAAAAAATGGTTGAGGCTGCTGCTGAATCTTCTGAAGAATTAATGGAAAAATACCTTGAAGGTGAAGAATTAACTGAAGAAGAAATCATTGCTGGATTAAAGAAAAGATGTTTAGCAATGGAAATTACTCCAATGACTTGTGGAACTGCATTTAAAAACAAAGGTGTTCAAACTTTACTTGACGCTGTTGCTATGTATTTACCTGCACCTACTGAAGTTGCTGATATTAAAGGTGAAACACAAGATGGTGATTCAGTTATCGTTCCTTCAACTGATAATGGTGAAGTTGCAGCTTTAGCATTTAAAATTATGACTGACCCATTTGTTGGACAATTAACATTTACAAGAGTTTATAGAGGTATCTTAGAATCAGGAACTTATGTATATAACTCAACTAAAATGAAAAAAGAAAGAATCGGAAGATTACTTAAAATGCACGCAAACAACAGAGAAGAGATTAAAGAGCTTTACGCTGGTGAAATCGGTGCAGTAGTTGGTTTAAAATATACAATTACAGGTGATACTTTAGCTTCTGAAAAAGATCCAGTAATCTTAGAAAGAATGGAATTCCCAGAGCCAGTTATCTCTGTTGCAGTTGAACCAAAAACAAAAGCTGACCAAGAAAAAATGGGTATTGCTTTAGGTAAACTTGCAGAAGAAGATCCTTCATTTAGAGTAAATACAGATGAAGAGTCTGGTCAAACTATTATTTCAGGAATGGGTGAGTTACACTTAGAAATTCTTGTAGATAGAATGAAAAGAGAATTTAAAGTTGAAGCAGAAGTTGGTGCTCCTCAAGTTGCTTATAGAGAAACTATTAGAAATGCAGTTAATCAAGAGTACAAATATGCAAAACAATCTGGTGGTAAAGGTCAATACGGTCACGTATTCTTAAAAATTAATCCACTTCCAGCAAATAGTGAAGAGAACTTTATATTCAACAATGATATTAAAGGTGGGGTTGTACCAAAAGAGTATATTCCTGCAGTTGAAAAAGGTTGTGCTGAAGCAATGCAAGGTGGTATTTTAGCAGGTTACCCAATGGTAAATATCGAAGTTACACTTTATGATGGTTCTTACCACGATGTTGACTCATCTGAAATGGCATTTAAATTAGCTGCTTCTATGGGATTCAAACAAGCTTGTAGAAGTGCAGCTGCTGGTGCAGTAATCCTAGAGCCAATCATGAAAGTTGAAATCGAAACTCCTGAAGATTATATGGGAGATGTTATTGGTGATTGTAACAAAAGAAGAGGACAAGTTGTTTCTATGGATGACAGAGCTGGGATTAAATTAGTTACAGCTATGATTCCTTTATCTGAAATGTTCGGTTACTCAACAGATTTAAGATCTATGTCTCAAGGTAGAGCAACATACTCTATGATTTTTGATAACTATTCAGAAGTACCTAAAAATGTTTCTGAAGAAATCATCAAAAAGAGAAATGGTTAATTTTGACAAGTAAGAGCAAACTGCTTTGCTCTTACCAAAATTAACGAGCTTTTGTTTATGCAATAGAAATCTTTGATTTTGTTATTGCATCAAAAGGTCAGAAAATAACCGTATAGAAAGATTGAATTTCTTCACTCTTTTAGGGTTTAACGAGATTCTTTTGTGAAATAGAAAATTCTAATTTTTGTATTTCACAAGTACAACAAAAAGGCTCAAGTTTTATTTTTACTTGAGCTTTTTTTATGCCTATAATACACTTACTTAAAAGATTGTATTTACCTTCTCATTTTTTCACTATTAGCTTTTATTTAATCTTTTGATATATAAGTAGCAAGCATATTCATTTACATATTTATTTAATTCTAATTTAAAGTAAGTAGTAATATGAAAATAAAATGGAAAGTAGATAGATAAAATATTTTAGAAAGAGAGTTTAGGCATTTAAGTTGCTAGTTTAAAACTAGCAACTTAAACTAGTTATACAGTTCCTTGCTCATACATAGACCTAAGTCTATCTTTCTCTTTTTGTCTTTTTAGCTTTTCAGCCTCTCTTGCTCTAAAGCCTTCAACTGAAAATTTTAACTGCACTAAGAATGTAGATGCAACAAAAATAGATGAGTAAGTTCCTACAATAATCCCAACTAATAACGTAAATGCAAATCCATGAATAATCTCACTACCAAATACAAAAAGTGTAGCAACAACAAAGAATGTTGTTAAAGATGTAAGTGTAGTTCTTGATAGTGTTCTTGAAACTGATTCATTTACAACATTTACAAGTTTTGACTCTTTAGAAGTTTGAACTCCTTCTCTAATTCTGTCAAAAACTATAATAGTATCATTTAAAGAGTATCCTAAAAGAGTAAGAAGTGCTGCTAGAATATCTAAGTTTACTTCGATACTAAAAAGTGAAATAAACCCTACTGTTATGACAATATCATGAATAAGTGCAAAAATAGATGCAACTGCAAATCTATATTCAAATCTAAAACTTACATATATTAAAATCATCACTAAAGATAGTCCTAAAGCCATAAGCCCTTTTTCTTGAAGCTCATTTCCAACTTTTGGACCAACAATATCTATTCTTCTAATCTCATAATTTCCAGTTTGTTTTAATAACCCACCTATTTCATCGCCAATATCAGTTGCTATTGAACCAGATGATGTTGTAATTCTAATAACAATTTCGTCATTTGAACCAAATTCATTGATTGTAGCATTTGCAAATTTTGGATTTTGTTTTAATATATCTCTTATTTGAGGAATTGGTGCTGGTTTATCATATTTTACTTGAATAAGTGTTCCACCTGCAAAATCAATACCAAAATTCAACCCTTTTGTAAAAATAATTCCAATTGATGCTATAAATAAAATCATAGAAAGGAATAAAAAGGGTATTCTTTTACCCATAAAGTTGTATGTTTTATCTGCTTTAAAAAATTCCATTATTTAGCTCCAAACCAGTTATTTTTATTTTTAGATTTTTGGATTTTATCCATTAATGCATCATAAATTCCATGAGTTCCTAAAATTGCAGTTAACATAGATGCTAAAATACCAATAGAAATAGTTACTGCAAACCCTTTAACAGGTCCTGTTCCATAAGCATATAAAATCACTGCAACTAAAAGTGTTGTAATGTTTGCATCTAAAATAGCACTCATTGCATTTGCGTAACCATCTTCTATGGCTTTTTTTATACTAGCTCCTGAGGCTAATAACTCTCTTATTCTTTCAGTTATAATTACATTGGCATCAACTGCCATACCAACAGTTAAAACAATCCCTGCCATACCAGGTAGTGTTAGAGTTGCTCCAAACATTGCCATAACTGCAATGATAATAAAAATATTTGTAATAAGTGCAATATTTGCAATTATTCCAGCTGTTCTATAGTAAATTACCATAAAAATCATAACTGCAACAAATCCAGAAACAAGTGCTATAAGTGAAGATTGAATAGAATCAGCTCCCAAACTTGGTCCCACACTTCTTTTTTCTAGTAAATTTACACTTGCAGGTAAAGCTCCACTTCTAAGTGCAATAGCAACGTTTCCAGCTTCTACTAAAGTAAAGCCACCAGAAATTTGTCCACTTCCCCCGCCTATTCTTTCTCTAATATTTGGAGCAGAATAGACTTTCCCATCTAAAACAACCGCAAGTCTTTTTCCAATACTTTCTGCAGTAAAATCACCAAAAATTTTAGCTCCACTTGAGTTTAATGTGAAGTTAATAATTGGTTGATTTGATTGGTCAAAAGCCACTTGAGCATCTATAATTTGCTCACCTGTTAAAATAGGTATCTCTTTTACTAGATACTTTTCAGCAGGATTATCTGATTTTTCTAAAATCACTGCACCATATTGTGCAGCTTGTTCAGGAGTCATATTATAAACTCTATCTGCTATATCTTCATGAACTGCCATTAACTCTAAGTTTGCAGGTTGAGAGATAAGCTCTCTTGCAGCTTTTTCCTCTTCTTGGCTTTTTATTCCTGGAAGTTCTACTACAATATCAGTCGCACCTTGTCTTATAACAGTTGGTTCTGCTAAACCAAATTGGTCAAGTCTGTTTCTAATAGTTTCAACAGCTTGAGAAACTGAAAGGTCTTTTACAAGTTCTACTTCTTCAGGTGTTAGAGTAATTAAGTAGTTTAAATTTGTAGGTTTTTGAATATCTAAGCCTTTTATTTTAGCTAACATTTCATCTACTTTAGGAATTTCATCTTCATCTAAAATAGAAAAATCAATAGTATCTCCACTAATTACTAATTCATCTAATAAAATATCTTCATCCTCTAAAAAGTATTTTACCGAAGATGCGTAGCTTTTAATCTTTGAAGTAACTGCTTCATTTGTATTTACACCAAGAAGCATGTGAAGCCCACCTTGTAAATCCAATCCTAAATTTATCTTTTTACCATCTTGTGTTTGTAAAAATGATGGCATAGCAAAAACAACACCAAATATAATACTTAGTGCGAATATTATGAGCCTATAATTAAATATTTTCAAGTCTTCTCTTCCCTTTTATTGTATGTAAGTGGCGTAAAACATCAAAAGATGTTTTACTTAAAATTATGCTACAACTCTTGAAACAAACTCTCTTACAAGTTTCATTTCAGAACCATCATGATTTTTAACTAGTAAGTGATCTTCTTCAACCTTACTAATTTCAACCATTAAGCCACCGTGTGTTACAATTTTATCACCTTTTTTTAAATTAGCCACCATTTCTCTATGCGTTTTCGCTTGCTTTTGTTGTGGTCTAATAATCAAGAAGTAAAATATTGCAAACAATGCAACTAGAGGTAATAATGAAGTTAATAAATCTCCACCTTGTGCCATACAATTTCCTTTGTAAGTTATATTTATGTTTTTAATAAAACGCGTTGATTTTAACAAAACTAACATAATAAAGGGATTATATACTGCACTTTTTTTTAGTGCATTTATCTATTTAGAGTATTTAAGTATTGAAGTTAAAATAATTAACACTATTTTTGCTCTTTTATCTATATATTTTTTACTTAACATCTCAAGAACTTCAATGTTCTTTGCAGGTTTCTTTATAGGTATTTTTTGGTTTTATTGGATTAGTTTTAGTTTTGTTTATTATGAGTTAACTTATTTAATCCCTTTAGTTATTTTAGGATTTGCAGTTTTTTATGGGATTGTTTTTTATCTACTAGCTTTTTTTGACAATCTTTATTACAGAAGTATTGCACTATTTACTCTTAGTTTTGTAAGCTTCTTTGGTTTTAATTGGCTTCAATTAGAATTACTTTTTGTAAACTCATATTTAGGAATTGAAAAATTTCAACTTTTTATTGTCATTGCAAGTATTGCTTTATTTATTAAACATAAATGGTACGCCCTACTTCTTTTAATCTTAGCTTTAAATATAAATTTTTCACAAAAAAAAGAAGAAAAAAACCACTCTTTAAACATCTATACACCACAATTAAATGTAGCACAAGATAAAAAGTGGGACAAAGCTTATTTAGATGAAATTGTGCAAAATAATTTAACTTTAATTGATGATGCTATAAAAAACAAATATGATTTAGTAGTTTTACCAGAAACTGCTTTTCCTCTTATTTTAAATAAAAGCAACTCTTTAATGCAAATTTTACAAGGCAAAGCTCAACACATAGATATAATTGTAGGAGCTATAAGTAAACAAGAAAATGAGTATTTTAACTCAACTTTTCACTTTTTTAAAACTGGCGTTACTATTGCAAACAAAGTTGTTCTTGTGCCTTTTGGAGAGGAAATACCTCTTCCAAAGTTTTTAAAAGATTTTATAAACAACACTTTTTACAATGGTGCGAAAGATTATACAAAAGCAGTTAAACCAACTGACTTTACTATAAAAGGTGAGAAGTTTAGAAATGCCATTTGCTATGAAACAACTACACATGAAATTTTCAAAGATTTAGGCGAAGTTAAATATATGATTTCTATTTCAAATAATGCTTGGTTTACTCCCTCAATTGAGCCAACTTTACAAAAACTTCTAATGCAATACTACTCTAGGATTTACAAAGTTGAAATAATTGCAATTAGCAATGGAAGTAGCAATTTTACTATTAAACCTTGAACTTAAAGAAAAGAAACTATCTTCTTTAAGTTTGACTAAATTATTACTTCTTTGATTATCAAAGGAACAAAAGAGTCGTTTTGTACTTGTTGAGTTTCCCCTAAAGTAGCCCCTATTTTTATATTAAATGGAGTTTCAACTTCTAAAAAACCTGGGGTATTTGGGTCTAGCTTAATTTCATTGCCTATTTTTTTTGATATATGTTTTGGAGCAACTTTTAAAATCTTTTCTAGTATTTCATAGTCAAAATCAAAAGATACCATATACTCAATATCTTCTACTATTTTGTTTGACATTATAGAGTATAGATTATTTTCTATCACACAAATACCATCTACTGGCAAGTCATAAAAATATTGTATTGTATCTTTTGAGAATCCCTCTTGTTGTAGTTTTAAGCCATAATCAGGTTTAAATGACATATTCTTCCTTTAAATATTTGTAAAATGGGAAATTATATATTAAAGTGACTTAAGATAGTGGTGTCAAACAGATGTATTTTATTAACGAGTATTTTATGTTTTATTTACGCAATTTTCATACGCTCCGATTTTAACTTCCTACAGCCATGCTAAGCACATGCCTTTTGTTTTCAAAGCTAAAAAAGCAAAGAAGTTTGCTTTTTTTAACGCTTTTCATATTTGTCTACTTCGTGGATATAGTTCAGTATATTTTAAAACTCAAATAATTTAATGATAGTTTAGAGTCATATCTTGCGTAAGCAAGACAGATAAGTTTTCGTCCTTTCGGAGCGTATGAAAAATAGCGTTAAGCAAGTTTGAAAAAATTCGTTTAGAAAATTGGACTGTTTGAGATTTGCGTAGCAAATTGAGTTTTCAATTTTTAGAATTTTTGAGAATTTGTAGCGTAATTTTTCTTCGTAGCTCCAAGTTT
>CAYJFN010000080.1:0-7527 GCA_964369325.1 uncultured Arcobacteraceae bacterium | reverse complement strand
AAATAGTTTTGATTAAATAAATTAAAGTGTAGATTTTATCTAAATAGAGCTTATAAATGGGGAAAGTTAGGATTTAGCCTATATAAGACTAAACCCTAGTTTAAAAAAGATTCTACAACCTCTTTATCACTAAAAGGTAGCTTTTGGTCATAAATTATTTGATAAGCTTCATCGCCTTTTCCTAAAATTAAAACAACGCTATTTTCATTGCATATTCCAATAGCTTTTTTAATAGCCTCTTTTCTATTTACTTCAACAACTACACTATTGTGATTGACAATACCTTTTAAAATATCTTCAATGATTAAATCTGGGTCTTCAAATCTTGGATTATCACTTGTTACAATAATATGCTTTGAGTATTTTGCTGCCATTTGTCCCATAAGTGGTCGCTTATCTTTATCTCTATTTCCACCTGCACCAAATACACAAATAATCTCTTTATGTGAAAAGCTCTCTAAAACTTTTTTCATACCATCAGGAGTGTGAGCAAAATCTATTATAACTAAAGGGTTTTGACTTATTGTTTGCATTCTTCCACTAACACCTGCAAAGTTTATAACATTGTCGCAAATATCTTGCAAAGGTTTTTGTGTAACTATATGAACTGCGCAGACAGCTGCAGTCAGATTGTAAACATTGAAAATCCCCATCATTGATGATTCAAAATTAACTGTTTGGTCAAAATGTTGAAGTACAACTTGCATACCATGTTTAAAAGAGTATGCTTGAACTTTATAAGTTGATGGATTATCTAACGAATAAGCAAACCCATTTTTAATATTATATTTTACTACCTTGTCATCTTTGTTGATTAGTTTTGGCGTATCATCTGTAAAAAATGAGTTTTTTACACTAATATATTCTTCTATAGTTTTATGATAATCTAAATGGTCCCTTGTGATGTTTGTATGAATTTTAAGTGCAAAGTTTAAGCCTTCAATTCTGTTTTGTTCAATTGCGTGAGAGCTAACTTCCATTACAAAAAATTCGCATTCATTTTGCATAGCTTGTTGAATATGAGCAAAATTTGCTATCTGCATAGGGGTCGTTAAAGAGTAGTCTTCTATTTGTTTATCATTTATAAAAAAACCTCTTGTTCCTTGAAGTGCCACTTTGTATCCCAAATCTAAAAGAAGAGAGTAAATAGCAGCCGCAGTTGTTGTTTTACCATTTGTTCCTGTTATTCCTATGACTTTTATAGAACACATATCCAAATAGTTTACAAGTTCATTTGAACTAATAATTTCTTTGCAACCATTTTTTAGAACTTGGTCTTTATACTTTTCATTGTGTTTTGAAACAACAAAAATAGTATCTTTTGTTGCCTCTTGCGAATTATCTGTAAATGTTTGA
Organism: uncultured Arcobacteraceae bacterium; assembly: GCA_964369325.1. Classification (GTDB taxonomy): domain Bacteria; phylum Campylobacterota; class Campylobacteria; order Campylobacterales; family Arcobacteraceae; genus Marinarcus. The sequence goes on along the minus strand of CAYJFN010000080.1, from coordinate 6,171 downwards.
TTATTTATTGTTAGTAGCAAGTTTTTTCTCTTCTAATTTTTTGTATAACTCTTCTAGTTTTTTATCATAAGTAAAATACTCATTAAAACCATCTAAATAACTGTATGCAGTTGTGTTAAAATCATTATCTATTAGTTTGCTTACAAAATCAAAAAAATCCTCTTTTGATTCAATAGCAACTTTTGTTGAAAACATAATATCTTCAAAAGCTATTCTAAATGAACCTCTGCTTTCAACTAATTTTACAAAATCTTCATATTTAATAGCATCAAGCGATTCAATTGTACTATTTGCTAAATCTTTTAGTATTTGTACCATTTTTTCATTATTGCCATCAAATGCTTCGATAATACCCATAACATAATCAATCGCCTCATCTATATCTTCATCTTTTACTACGCTAAAATAATCAAATAAAGAGATTGCCTTTTGTTCATCTTCACTTGCAATATCACAAAACAAAGCATATATTTTATACTCTTGCTTTGTTGGGAATTGTGAAGCTAATTGTCCGTATAAAAAAATAGCTTTATCATATTGTTGTTCTGAAAAAAATGTATTTGCCTTATTTAAAAGCCTTGTTTCATTAATCAATTACAACTCCTCAATTTTATCTTCCATTCCAATTGGCACATTAACTACTTTCAAATCTGGGTGAATTCTCTCTTTTAATTCTTTTTCTACTACATATTTTAGGGTACTACCACTTGCACTACACCCAACACAAGCACCTTGTAGTTGTACATATACAGTAGGTGCTTTTATCGTTATAAGTTCTATTGCTCCACCATCTTGTGCTAACATAGGTGCAATTTTTGTTTCAACTATAGAAGTAACAGCTGGAAACAAATCTTCATTGCTAAATGGAAACATTCTAATTATTCCTTTACTTTTTTAATTTTGCTAAAAATATTGCAACAGCTGTGATAGCAACTAACACAGCTATTGTTTGAAATATAAATTCTAAAGATACTGGTTGGCTAAACATTTTTAACCTAGTTTAATACACTTGAACATCTGTTGCAAAGCTCTTCTTCAGTTTCTGCTGTGAACTTCCAACATCTTGGACATTTGTGTTTACTTGACATATAAACTTCAAAAACACTACCATCTATTTCAAAAGATGCCATATTCTCATCTTGTTTGCTTGTTGTAGTATCACTTACTAAGAACCAATCAGCAACTTCTGTTTGGCACATCGCATTTATTTCTTCATTTGAAGTATATAAAACAAGTTCAAGTGTTGTTTTGATAACTTTTTCTTTTTTAAGTGTATCAATTGCTTCACTAAATTTTTCTTTAGCATTTATTAAAAGTTCTTCATTAAGATTACTTTCAACTTCTTCTAATTGATAATAATTTAAATCAAATACATCTTTTGCTTCACCTTTTATAATAGCAGGCGCATACTCTAATAATTCATCAATAGTATAAGTTAAAATAGGAGCTAATGTACTAAATAGTTTTTTTGCAATTATTGCCATAGCTGTTTGTGCTCCAGTTCTGTGAGTGTCATATTTGCCATCACAATACAATCTATCTTTACAAACGTCCATATAAATGCCACTTAAATCAACTACCAAGAAGTTGTTTAGTTTGTTTAAACCTTTTGAAAATTCATATACTTCAAAAGCTTTTTCTATTTCATCAAAAGTTGTTTTAGCTTTGTTTAAAATCCATTTATCTAAAACAGACATTTTATCAACACTTACAAACTCTTCAAGACCGTCAATATTTGCTAATAAAAATCTTGCAGTGTTTCTTATTTTTCTGTATAGCTCTGCATTTTGTTTTAAGATATTATCAGAGATTTTTAAATCACTTTGATAATCACTCATTGCAACCCAAACTCTTAAAATTTCACTTCCATACTGTTTTAAAACTTTTTCAGGAGCAACAACATTTCCTTTTGATTTTGACATTTTTTCACCTTTTTCATCAACAGTGAAACCATGTGTCAAAATAGATTTAAAAGGCGCTTGTTCGCTTGACGCTAATGTTGTTAAAAGTGAAGACTGAAACCAACCTCTGTGTTGGTCGCTTCCTTCTAAATACATATCAGCAGGGAAAGTTCCTGCATCGTAGTTTCTACTCCTTAAAACTGCATTTTGAGTAGAACCACTATCAAACCAAACATCTAAAATGTCCATTGTTTTTTCTAAATCTTCAGGGTTGTATCCACTTCCTGGATATAGTAAATCCTCTATTTCTAAATCATACCAAGCATCACACCCTTTTTGTTCAAAAACCATAGCAACATAATTTACTACTTTTTCATCAAAGATAATCTCATCAGTTTTTTTGTTTCTAAAAAATGCAATAGGCACACCCCAATCTCTTTGTCTTGAAATACACCAATCAGGTCGCCCTTCAAGCATAGCTTTTAGTCTATTTCTTCCCCATTGTGGATAGAATTTTAAGTTTTCAACTATTTCTAAAGCATTGTCTCTTAGAGTTTTGTTTTGCACTCCATACTCATCATCAATAGAGATAAACCACTGTTTTGTTGCTCTAAAAATAACTGGTTTATGAGTTCTCCAACAGTGTGGATATGAGTGAGTAATATCAATATGCTTTAATAAAGCACTTCCTAACTCTTCCATAATCAAGCTGTTTGCATTAAATACATTTACACCTAAATATTTGTCTGCATCTTTAAATAATTTTTCTCTTACTATTGTTTCATCATATTTTCCATAAGCATCAACAGGCATTAACACTTCAAGACCATACTTTAACCCAACTTTATAGTCATCTTCACCATGTCCTGGAGCTGTATGAACTGCACCTGTTCCAGAATCCATTAATACATGTTCGCCTAAAACAATTTGTGATTTTCTATCATTTAATGGATTTATAGCAAAGCTGTTTTCTAAACTTTTTGGGTCAATTGACTTTTCAATTTCGCCTTTTATTACACCATCACTTAATAAACTTTCATGTAGTTTTTTTGCAACTATAAATTTATCTGTTGTAACAACATACTCTTCTTCACCATTTAAAGCAATTCCTGTATTTGCAGGTAGTGTCCAAGGTGTAGTTGTCCAAATAATAATACTTGCATCAATATTTTCAAGCTTAAATGCTACATAAACTGATGGTGATACTTTATCTTCATATTCAACTTCTGCTTCTGCAAGTGCTGTTTGTGCAGCCCAAGACCAGTAAACAGGCTTACTTCTTTGAACTAGTAATCCTTGTTTTGCAATAGCACAAAGCTCTCTATAAATATTTGCTTCAAATTTAAAATCCATTGTTAAATAAGGGTTTTCCCAATCAGCAATAACACCTAATTGTTTAAACTCATCTCTTTGGATATCTATAAATTTAGATGCGTGTTCTCTACAAAGCTCTCTAATTTTTGATTTTGCAAGAAGTTTTTTCTTCTCACCACCAATTTTTTCTTCTACTTTTTGTTCAATTGGAAGCCCATGACAATCCCAACCTGGAGTAAATCTTACTGATTTTCCATTAAAATAGTGGTACTTAACAATAATATCCTTTAAGATTTTATTTAAAGCATGACCTATGTGAATATGCCCATTTGCATAAGGAGGACCATCGTGAAGTGTAAACGATGGCGCATCTTTTCTATTTTGTTTCATTTTAGTATAAACATTGCTCTCATTCCATTGTTTATATCTAAGTGGTTCATTTTGTGGTAGATTTCCTCTCATAGGAAACTGTGTATTTGGAAGTAATAAACTATCTTTGTAATCCATTCTTTAATTACCTTATTTTTATAAAATGGGGAGATTTTACCTAATTATTTGTTAATTTTATATTAGATTTTTTTTATTGTTAAAATTTCTATTTTGGGTCAATATTTCTTTTTCCGCATTTAGGACATGGATTTGCAGCATTTGCAAAACATGAGTAGCAAAAAGTTGATTTACACTCTTTACAGTGCAATTTACAATGCTTACAAACAAATATTTTTCCCATGTAAGTTTTTTTTGTTTTCGTTTTTTTAAAGAAGTTAAACATTTTAAAATGGTATAAAATTATTTCAAAAATTTAGCTTATTAACTATTATTTTAAATAATAAAGTGTTACAAATTTATATATTTTTGTCATTTTATAAAAAAAAATAAACTATTTTATATAGTTAGCAGTTGTAAATTATGGTAACATCTTATTATTACATTTAAAAAATAGGAACTTTAATATGAATGATAAAAATTATGATGTAGTCATCGTGGGTGGTGGTATTTCTGGGGCAGCACTCTTTTATGAACTAGCTAAATATACAGATGTTAAAAAAATTTGTATCCTTGAAAAGTATGAAGATTTAGCAACTTTAAATTCAAAAGCAACAAGCAACTCACAAACTATACATGTAGGTGATATTGAAACAAACTATACTTTAGAAAAAGCAAAAATCACAAAAAGAACAGCAAAAATGGTTGAAAAATTTTGTTTGCAATATGACTTACAAGACAAAGTTATGTTTGCACACCAAAAAATGGCATTAGGAGTAGGTGATAAAGAAGTAGAATTTATCACAAAAAGATATGAAGAATTTAAAGAACTATTCCCATATTTAGAATTATGGGATAAAGAAACTTTAAAAGTTTTAGAACCAAAAGTTGTTCAAATGCCAGACGGCAGTGATAGACCAGAAAACATTATAGCAATGGGTGCAAAAAACCAATACACGACTGTTAATTTCGGGCTAATGACTCAAGAACTTGTAAAACAAGCCCAAGCTTGTGAAAATACTGTTACTGATGTATTTTTAAACAGTGAAGTTGAAAATATTCATAAGACAAGCACAGGCTATGAAATAGTAACTACTAAAAACGATAGATTTACAGCTAAATATGTTGTTGTAACTGCAGGTGCGCACTCACTTTATTTAGCACACAAAATGGGGCATGGTAAACATATGGGAAGCTTATCTATGGCTGGAAGTTTTTATGTAACAACTAAACATCTTTTGAATGGTAAAGTATATATGGTTCAAAATGACAAACTACCATTTGCTGCACTACATGGAGATCCTGATATTTTACTTAATGAAAAAACAAGATTTGGTCCAACTGCATTGATGCTTCCAAAACTTGAAAGATACAAACCAGGTACTTACATAGATTTCCTTAAAACACTAAATTTGGATGGAAATATTATAAAAATTTTCTGGGATTTATTAAAAGATAGTGAAATAAGAAACTATGTATTTAGAAACTTTGTATTTGAAGTTCCAATTTTAAATAAAAAATTATTTATAAAAGATGCAAGAAAAATTGTGCCATCACTAACTGAATGTGACTTAGAATATGCAAAAGGATTTGGAGGAGTTAGACCTCAAGTTTTAGACAAAGAAAAACAAAAACTTATGTTAGGAGAGGCTTCAATTGATACAGGTGAAGGAATTGTATTTAATATGACTCCAAGTCCAGGGGCTACTTCTTGCTTAGGAAATGCAGAAAGAGATTTAAGAAAAGTGGTTTCATTTTTAAATCTAAACTTCAATGAAGAGCAGTTTTTAGCTGATTTGACTGACAAAGAGTAATTACAAGCCTTTTGGCTTGTATTACAAAATCTACATATATTATATAGGAAAATTTATGTTTGATGAAATTTTTTCTACTAAACAAATGCAAGAGTTGCAAGATTTGTTAAGAGAAAATAAAATGAGTGTTACAACTGCTGAATCTTGCACAGGTGGCTTAGTTGCATCTATGATCACAGAACTTTCTGGAAGTTCTGATATATTTAATGGAAGTATAGTTTCATATTCAAATGAAATAAAAAATCAAATACTAAATGTAAAAAAAGAACATTTAGAAGAGTTTGGAGCAGTTTCAAGTGAAGTAGTTTCTGATATGCTTGATGGTGTATTAAGCTTATTTAAAGCAAATTATGCGATTGCTATTAGTGGAATTGCAGGTCCTTTAGGAGCAACAAAAGATAAATCTGTTGGCACAGTTGTAATTGGAATTGCTTCTGAAAGTAGCTATAAAAAGGTAGTTACATACCATTTTGAAGGAGATAGAAAAGCCGTACAAATGCAAGCTGCAAAGACTTCTTTAAAAAATTTGTTAAATTTGTTAAAAAAAGACTTGACAAAAAAGAATTAATTTTATATAATTCCACTCCATTTTAACAAGAGCGACCCGTTAGCTCAGCTGGTAGAGCATCTCCCTTTTAAGGAGGTGGCCGATGGTT
>CAYJFN010000079.1:0-7701 GCA_964369325.1 uncultured Arcobacteraceae bacterium | reverse complement strand
TTGGATTGTTTCCAACAGGTGTACTAAAACAAGATACTACAAAAGCTGAGTATACAGATTTGTATAAAAAAGTTCAAGAAGCACACCAAAATAAAACTATGGTTCAATTTTAAGGAGAGATTCATGGCTAGAACATTAATGAGATTTACAGGTGTTGGTGGACAAGGTGTTCTTCTTGCAGGATCAATTTTTGCAGCAGCTAAAATAAAAGCGGGAGGAAATGGTTTAAAAACTTCTACATATACTTCTCAAGTAAGAGGTGGTGCAACTGTTGTTGATATTACTTTGGAAGATGATGAAATTTTATATCCATATGCAAATGATGGTGAGATAGATTTTATGCTATCTGTTGCACAAGTTTCATATGACCAATTTAAAAATGGTGTTAAACCTGGTGGAGTTATAGTAGTTGAACCTAATTTAGTTAATCCTACAGAAGAAGATAGACAAAAGTGGAAAATTTATGAAATTCCAATTATTACTATTGCAAAAGAAGAAGTTGGAAATGTTATTACACAATCTGTTCTTGCTTTATCAATTGCAAACTATATGACAGGTGAAACTGTAAAAAATGAGATTTTAAGAGAAACAATGCTTTCTAAAGTTCCTGCAAAAGTACATGATATAAACAATAAAGCTTTTGATTTAGGTTTAAAATACGCTCAAGAAGCTACAATTTAAAAAATAAAGGCTCTTTTAAGAGTCTTTATTTTCTTTTGGATACTTACTAATTTTAACTCAATTGTAAAAACTAAGACTTAAAATTTAATGTAACATCTTTTTAAGCACAGTTTTTATTACATAAAATGTTAAAAATAGTGTAACAACTTCTGCAAATGGAATAGATAAAAATAATCCCGTCTCTTTAAAAAAATGTGAAAAAAGAAAAATTCCTAGTAAACTAAATAAAAATGTTCTAGAAAAAGACAATAATGCAGATATCTTACCATTTGACAATGCTGTAAAAAGGGCTGATGCAAATATATTAAATCCTGCAAATAAAAAGGTTATGGAAAACAACTTTAATCCATAAGTTGACAACTCTAAAATCTGTTTATTTCCATCTGCAAACAAAGTTGCAATAGGGTTAGCTAGCAAAAATGAAAAAGTTGTAATTATAACTGAACTAATTGCTATAAAAATAAAACACATTTTTATATTTTTCTTTAAATAAACTAAATTACTTGCACCATAATGATATGAAATAATTGGTGCAACTCCTATTGAAAAACCTATAAACAACGAATTTAATAAAAATTGTGCATATAAAATTACCGCAATTGAAGCTACTCCATTAGAGCCTAATAATTTCATCATAATTATATTAAAAGCAATTAAAGTTACACTAGCAGATAAAAGAGTCACCATCTCAGAAGAACCATTTATCATACTTTGTTTTATAACTCTAAAATCAAGTTTGAATTTAGTAAAACTAAGTCCTTTTTTATTAAAAAAGAAAAATATTAATCCACCAATTGCTGGTATGCAATAACTAAATCCAGTAGCAAGTGCTGCCCCTTTTATTCCCATATCAAAATAAACTATAAAAATATAATCCAAAACAATATTTGTAATTCCTGCAAATACTATAAGAATAAGACCTAAATTAGGCTTGCCTGCACTTACAAAAAAAGGTTCAAATTGCGTTTGTAAAACTAATGCAGGTGAAAACAACAACAAAGTATAAAGATAATCTTTTGCATATGGTAAAAGAACCTCATTTGAGCCCAGTAAATAAAGAATTTTTTCTGAAAAAACAAAGAACAAAAATGATAAAAAAATACTTATTAACAAGGTTATAAAAGTAATCATAGAAAAATTTCTACTTGCTAATCCCATATTTCGTTCACCTTGATTAAATGAAACAATTGCACTACCACCTGTCCCAAGCATTATACTAAAGGCAAAAAGAAATGTAATAGGTGGATACGCAATATTTAATGCTGCAAGTGCATCGCTACCTACATAGTTTGCAACAAATATTCCATCAATAATTGTATACAAAGAAATAAACATCATCATAATAATTGAAGGTGCTGCAAAACTTATTAATTCTTTAAAATTAAACTCTTTTGATAAAATATTATCGTTTATATAACTCACTGATTTCCTTTGAAAACTTATAATTAGTTACTACTTACTAGTTTTAGTCCTATAATAGATGAAACTAAAGTAAACAAAAAAAATAACCTCATAAAACTAACTGGCTCTTTATAATATAATATTCCAATAATAATAGTACCAACAACTCCGATTCCTGTCCAAATTGCATATGCTGTTCCAATTGGGATAGACTCAACTGCTTTTGTTAGAAAATAAAAACTACTTACTGCAAAAGCTACAAAAATAAGTGTTGGAACAAGTTTTGTAAAATTCTCTGTTAATTTTAACATACTTGCAAATCCAACTTCTAAAACACCTGCTAATATCAAATAAGCCCAAGCTGACATAAATACTCCTTTTATAAATTATCTTTCTAAGAAAGATATATAGAATTATATATTTCTTTTACTAAATTTTATCTTACTTGGAAAGATAAGTTTATTTTTGCTACACTTTTACTCATGAACATAAAACTATTTGAACAAAATTTAAAAAGTGTGCAAGATCTCACACCTGAAGCCTATAAAGATACTATGAAAGTAACAGTGCCTTTTTTTCTTCTTCATAAAGAAGTTTTTTCACAAGGAGAAAAATTACTTAAAGAAGAATTTTTTCTAAACCAAAGTGAACTAGATGTTTTAACAACACTTTTTTATATGACTAATAAGACATATACAATGAGTCCCACAAATCTATATGATTATATGCTATTTACTTCTGGTGGTATGACAAAAATATTAAAAAAATTAGAAACAAAAGAGTATATAACAAGAATTAGCAACAATGAGGACAAAAGAGGAAAATTGGTGAAATTAACTCCTTTAGGAATACAAATTGCAAAATCTGCAGTCAAACAACTCATTGAACTTGAAGACAATTATATTTCAAAACTTTCAAAAGAAGAACAAGAACTGTTTGCTACTCTTATTTTCAAAATGCTTAACTAATTTAATAAATAAGTATGTTCAAGTGGTCCACTTCCACTGCCTAAGTTTAATTTTGAGTTCAATATAGCACTCAAATAATCTTTTGCAGATTTTACACTTTGAGACAAATTTTTATCAAGTGCTAAGTTGCAAGCAATTGCACTTGATAGAGTACAACCTGTCCCATGAGTATTTGGATTATCAATTCTAGCATGAGAAAACCATTCAAATTTTTCATTCATATAAAGTAAATCGTCTGAACTTTCATCTTCTAGATGTCCACCTTTTATTAGAACAGAAGTTTTAATTTTTTCATATATAATTTTTACAGCTTTTAACATATCATCTTTTGTTTTTATAGTTATACCAGATAAAATTTCTGCTTCATAAATATTTGGAGTAATTACTGTTGCAAGTGGTAAAAGCTCTTTTATTAATATATTTTGTGCATCATCACTCATAAGTTTTGCTTTGCTTGTTGACACCATTACAGGATCTATTACTATATTTGTTGCATTAAATTGCTTTAGCTTTTTTGCAATAGATTTAATAATCTCAATATTTGAAACCATTCCTATTTTTATAGCATCTGGAAAAATATCATTAAAAATAGCATCAAGTTGTGCTTCTAAAAACTTTGAAGAGGCATCTTCAATAGCAAAAACGCCAGTTGTATTTTGAGCAGTTAATGCTGTAATTGCACTCATTGCATAAAGTTTATGAGCAGTTATTGTTTTTATATCTGCTTGAATTCCTGCTCCGCCACTACAATCAGATCCAGCTATACTTAAAACTTTTTTCATAATAAACCTCCAAAATTAAACAAATACATATTGAATTAATAGCATATAAGTTACTGTTCCTGCTCCAATGCTAAGTAAATTGTTTCTTAATGCTAAGTGCAAAATTATTACAACACTACTTGCAATAAGCTCAGCATATGGCATAGACAAATTTGTATGCCTAAAGCAGTAAATAACAAGGACACTAATAATAGCAGGTGTTAAAACTTTTGCTAAATATTTCATGGTATTAGGAACATCTCTTTTTCTAGGGAAAAGAACAAAAGGAGCAACTCTTGTTGCAAAAGTAGAAACTGCAACAACTAATATAATAATTAAAGATTCAACACTATTAAGAGGCATTTTCTTCATCCACATCAAGATATTTTCTGCTACTTAATAAAACAATAATTATTGCAATCATACTTGGTAAAATAAATGCTTCTGTTCCACAAATCAAAATTGCAATAAATCCAACTACAAGTCCAATAGCTAAAGGTTTTATTTTTCCACCTTCTAAAGCTAGCTCTATAAAAATTACTAAAAAAAGTGCTGTCATAGCAAAGTCAATTCCTTTTGAGTTAAAAGGTATGTATGTTCCCGCTAGACTTCCTATAATTGAGCCAATTACCCAATAAGATTGATTTAAACTAGCAATACAAAACAAAAACTTATCTTCTTGTACATCTTTTGGAACTTTTACTGTTGTTAAAACTGAATAAGTCTCATCTGTTAATGAAAATATCATATAGTAATATTTTTTACCCATATGTTTAAATTTTGATAATAAAGATAATCCATAAAACATATGCCTGCTATTTACACTTAAAGTTAAAATAATTATATTTAAAAGAGAATACCCAGGTACAAAAAAGTTTACAGCAAGATATTGTCCACTTCCTGCATATACTATTATACTCATTAGTGTTGCCCAAACAAAAGAGTAGCCTTGTCCTGCAAACATAACACCAAATGCAATACCAATAAACAAGTACCCAGTTAAAATGGGGATTGTATATTTAAATGCTCTTTTATATGTATATAAATATCCCAAAATACCCTACTTTACTAAAATATTATCTGATTTAGAAAATGCTATTAAATCTTCTGTAGTAATAATCTCTTTTGGTAAATTATCTAAGCATCTTTTAAAAATATGGGTTGTACTTAATGCATCATTTAAAGCTCTATGTTGTTGATGTGTGTCAATTTCTAGTAACTCTTTTAAAAAATCTAAACCATATCTTTGTGCAAAAATTGTTCTTCTTGCTAAATCAATAGTACAAAGTTTTCTATTTTGTAGTTTTCCTAAATCATACTTTTCTAAAGAGTCTGATATAAATTTATAATCAAACTTTATATCATGTGCAACAAAAACATCATCTTCTAAAAAAAGTTTGAACTCTTCCAAAACTTCAACTACTCTAGGGGCATTTTGCAGCATTTGTGGAGTTATATTTGTTACTTCTTGCACATATTCTGGAATATCTTTTGCAAAAACTAGTGATTCATAAGTATCAACTATCTCACCATTTTTATATTTTACTGCACCTAGCTCAATGATTTGCCCTTTTTGAGCATTACTTGCATTTGTCTCAATATCAACCACACAAAAAGATTGTTCCAAAATTTTATTCTTTGCTGTTTTTAAAACTATATTTCCATCTTGTTCAAGCAAAGGTAAACCATTTGAAACTAGTAATTCATACTCTAACTCTGGATTTTCAAAAAAGTTTGTTTGTATTTTTGAAAGCAGTTCTAAAAATTCACTTTGTAACATATCATGTTTTATTAGCTTATTTACTAGAAGTTCTACTTCATTAATTGGTTGATGATGTTTTTTCTTTTTATAACTCATTAGCTTTTTTTACAAACTCTTCCATTTTTTGTTTATCTTTTTTACCTTTAGATGCTTCAACTCCACTACTTACATCAACTGCAAAAAAGTTATAAGATTTTAACTCTTTTAAATTACTAGCTTCTAATCCTCCAGCTAAAATAATCTTACTGCAATTAACATCTTCAAACCATTCTAAAGCAACTCTTTTGCCCTCTCCTCCAAAACCATCTACAAAAGCATCTACTAAAATATATTCATCTTTTAATGCTTTTATATCCTCTTTTGATTTTGCTCTTAAAACTCTTATTGTTTTTACTTTAATTTTATTAAAATCTAATTTTTCTTCATCATCAATGATTTGTGCAAGTTGCATTTTTGTTTCTTTACAAACACTATTGATAAACTCTTCATCTTCATTTACAAAAAGCCCAACTGTCTGCACAAAAGGAGGTAAGGAATTTACTATTTCTAGAGCCACTTCGGGCTTAATATATCTAGGTGATGGTTTATAAAATACAAAACCCAAAGCAGATGCACCTGCATTTACTGCATTTATTGCATCTTCTAAATTAGTTATTCCACAGATTTTTACACGCATTAAATTTGTAAACTCTTTATAGCTTTTGAGTAATCTTCTGCTCCATAAACATATGACCCAGCAACAACAATATCAACTCCAGCATCTTTTAGAGTTTGAATATTTTCATTATTTACTCCACCATCAACTTGAATTAAACAGTTTAGATTTCTTTTGTTAATTAACTCTTTTAAAATTTTTGTTTTTTCAACTACACTTGAAATAAATTTTTGTCCACCAAAACCTGGATTTACTGACATTAAAAGTACCATATCTAAATCTTCTAATAAATACTCTATAGATTCTGGAGTTGAATGTGGGTTTAAAACAATTGCAGGTTTTATTCCAAGTGCTCTTATTTTTTGGATAACTCTATGAGGATGCTTTTCACTTTCAATATGAAATGAGATATATTCAGGCATTAAAGGAGCAAACAAATCTATAAAAAAGTTGTTGTTCTCAACCATCAAATGAACATCAAGTGGTTTTGTTGCAACTTTTGCAACACTTTGTACTACAACTGGACCAATAGTCATATTTGGCACAAAATGACCATCCATAACATCAACATGAATTAAGTCGCACCCTCCTTCACAAATTGCAATTATCTCTTCGTTTAATCGTCCAAAATCTGCTGATAATATTGAAGGTGCTACTAACATTAAATCCCTTTGTAATTTTTTTGGGATTATAACATTTCTTTTATAAATCAATCGTCTTGTTTGTCATTAAAAAATTTAATCTGAAAAAATAATTTGTTAAGATAAAAGTAGATTAAATTCTAGTAGCAAATTGCTACTTAGAATTTCTTATTTTTGTAACAGTTTCACCACCAATAGCATAGTTATCAGTTGAAACTTCATTTATAACCACAACAGCACTTTTTGCACCTCTTCCAAAAACTTCATCAAAAGCAGTTGTAAGTTTTTGTGCTAATTGCTCTTTTTGCTCTTTTGTAGCTCCACCATCTTCGTGGGTCATTGTTACATTTATAATTGGCATTTTAATCCTTAAAAAAAGACTAAAGAGAAACTCTCTTTTGGTCTTATTTATTGATATAGTTAGCTATTACATCACCCATTTCAGTTGTACTAACTACTTTTGCTGCATCATAAGCTGCAATATCTTTTGTTCTGTACCCTTCTTTTAAAGCTCTTTTAATAGCCGCATCAACCATATTAGCAGCCTCTTCTTCACCTAGTGAATATTTAAGCATCATACCAGCACTCTCTATTGTTGCAATTGGATTTGCAATTCCTTGTCCTGCAATATCTGGTGCACTTCCATGAATTGGTTCATAAATAGCTGTTTTTTCACCTGTACTTGCACTTGGAAGTAATCCAATAGAACCAACAACCATAGAAGCAGTATCAGATAAAATATCTCCAAAAATATTTCCAGTAACAATCACATCAAACTGTTTTGGATTTCTTACAAGTTGCATAGCTGCATTATCAACATACATATGAGTTA
>CAYJFN010000078.1:1078-7710 GCA_964369325.1 uncultured Arcobacteraceae bacterium | reverse complement strand
TGTCTTACTATTGAGATAAAACCATCTTTTTTTAAAACACGAATTAACTCATTTAGTATCTCTTTTTGATTTTCCACAAACTCAAAGACTAAATGGCAAAAAACTACATCAAAAGTTTCATCTTGAATATTTTTTAAGTATGAAATATCATCTTGGATTTGAGTGTAAGAGTTCTCTTTTTTTGCAAAATATATAATATCATCAAATTTTTCAACTGCTATTACTTCATTTTCTTTTGCAAAATAGTTTGAAGTATGTCCAAAAGCACTTCCAAAATCTAAAATCTTTTTACCTTTTATCTCTCCTAATTGACTCCAAACACTTTTATAAAAAAGTCCTCCTAGAGGCGAAATAGTATAGTCATAATATAGCTTCATATCATTGTTCATTTTTTCTCTTACTAGTTATATAAAATACTCTTTTGCTTTTTGTTTCAAACCTTTATAAATCTTATCAAAATCAACAGGATAAACTCTTGTATCTGCAATTGTAGTTATAAAATTTACATCACCTCTCCATCGTGGAAGTAGATGATAGTGAACATGCTGAGCTATTCCAGCTCCTGCAATTTCTCCTAAATTCATACCAATATTCACACCCTCACAAGGCATAATTTCTTTAAGTAGTTTTACACCTTGTTTGACTCTTAGACTCATTTGTAGCCAAACTTTTTCGTCAAGCTCTTCTATTTTATCTGTGTGAAAATGAGGTATTACCATAATATGCCCAGGTGAATAAGGATATTTGTTCATAACAACATAACAAAACTCATCGTAAAACAAAACTTGCTGTTTTTCATCATCTAAATTTTTAGAAATTTGACAAAACACACAACCAGAGATTTTATCCTCATTAAAGTAGTCATATCGCCAAGGGGCATAGAGTCTTTCCATAATATTATCTTCTTTTACTATATAAAATTTGGGGCATCATTTGCAAAAAGGATTAAATCTCCTACTTTGGTTTGCTCGGCTAACATTGCTTGCATTTTTGATTTATCTTTTAACATAATGATTTTATTAGTATTAATATTTTGACTTAATACTTTTGCATTTAAATCACCTGTTATTATAACCAAATCAAAAACCTCATCAATAGCATTTGCTAGTTTTATATTTGCTTCTTGTGTAGATTCAACAAGCCCAGGAGTTATAATAATTTTTCTTCCTTGGTAAGTTGAACTAATCTTAACTGCTTCAAGCATTCCATCTAGGTTGCCATTAAAACTATCATCTATGATGATTTTGCCACCAGCTTTTATAAGTTGAAGTCTATGTTCAACTGGCTCTATTTTATCAAGTGCCACTTTTATCTCATTGATACTCATACCAAGTTCAAGCGATACTAAAATTACTGCACATAAATTTATAGCATTAAAACTTCCTAAAAGTGGTGCATGAAAATGTTCTATTTCATCATTAATTTCTAAATCAAACCAAATACCATCTAAGTTTGACATAGTTATATTTAGATTATTTGGAAACTTTTGTATAGCATCATACTTTAAAATAGGCACAGTTTCGTGAACAAATCCTTTTATCATCTTAGGAGTTTTTAATATCTCCATTTTTGTATGAATAATATTGTCTAACGTTTTAAAATACTCAATATGTTGTTCACCAACAGAACCAATGACTGGATATTGTGGTTCTAAAAACATAGTTATCTCTTCAATATCGCCTTTTTCTCTGGCTCCTGCTTCTGCAATATATATTTGAGTATTTAGTGGCAAATCTTTATTTACGTCTAAAACAATTCCAGCAATTGTGTTTACACTTCGTGGTGTTTTATAAGTTATAAACTTTGTGCTTAAAACTTGGTGCAAATAGTTTTTTATAGAAGTCTTTCCAAATGAAGCAGTAATTGCAACTATTTTTAAATCTTTCATTTGTTTTAGTTTTTGTTTTCCTTTATGTTTAAAACTTATAAAAAATATCTTCTCTAAAATATGTGAAGCTAAATAAGCAACCATCAAAGGAATAAATAGTGTAACACCTTGGCAAGTTGTAGCAAACATACAAAGTAAGTTTATAGCAAAAGTTACAAACAACAGTATTGCTAAAAATCGTTTTACTCTTGAAGTTAGTACTAGTTTATTTGTTAAGCTTCTATTCCAAAATATAAATGCTGTTAAATATAAGAAGTAAAAAAACACAGCAAAATATAGTGGCTCTAAAATGTAGTACATAACAATTGGCAGAACAAAATAGTTTATATGCCACTGCAATTTATGATGTTTAAAAACAACTCTTTCTAACTTGTAGTTATACCACTGTAAGTTGGTTATTAAATACCAACCAAGAGCCATAACTAAAACAATATGTGTAAAAATATTAAAGTATTCCATCTTCTAATCTTTGTGTAATATTTTGTGCATTTTTTATAAAAAAGTAATGATCCCCACCATAAGATACAAACTTACTATTTGGTATCAGCCTTGCAATTTGCTTTCCACTTTCCAAACTTGTTGCACAATCTTGCTCTCCCCAAAAAATATATGCGTTGCCTTTAAAGGAACTAAACTCTTTTGTAAAGTCTTCATTTACAACATTTTTAAAAGTCTCATACATACCTTGATTCATATTTTCTACATCTTTACTTCTAAAAGCTTTTGTAATATTTTTTAAACCAAATGAATTTAAAACTTTTGCAAGGGATATTTTAAACTTCACTTTAAAAGGTTTCTCTTCTAAAATTCCTGCACTACTAAGTAGCACTAAATTTTTTGGGCTTAGCAAAGTTGCTACTTTACCACCAAAAGAGTGCCCTGCTATTGTACAATCATCTTTTATATTTAGTTCACTTAAAAAGCTTTTTACTATATTTGCATAGTCTTTTGTTGTTAGAACTTCTTCGTTTGGGCTTTTTCCAAATCCAGGCATATCTAAATAAATATGTTTAAAATTTGGCAAAGTTTTACTAAAAGCCTGTTTCATAATCTCTTTGTTACTTCCCCAACCATGCAAAAATACAATTGTATTTTGGAAAGTTGCGTTTAGTATGTCATAAGCTATTTCAAAAGATTTATTCTTGTACTCTACAGATTTTAAAGCCAACTTTATTTGCCTTTGCTACTTTGAATTTTATTTACATACTCATAGTTGATTTTTATTGCTTTTTTTGATGGCAAATTTTTTGCTAAGCTATTTAGCAGTGAGTTAAAATCATCAAATAAATAGTTTGCCATACTTCCTGGGATTGAGTTTATCTCATTGATATAAACTTCATCATCAATAACAAAAAAATCACATCTAATAAGAGAACCCTCAAAAAGTGTGTTATAAAGTTTTTTAAAAGCATCTTCAATTTTTAAGTGAAGTTCCATACAAATATCTGCTTTTAAAGCTTTGCTTGTTCTTGAAAAATCTAAATATTTTTTGTCAAAGTCTAAAAACTCTGCTTTTTGTGGCTCTTCAATAATTGAAAATTGAAACTCTCCATCTATTTTTGCACCTGCTAAGTTGTACTCTTTTACTCCACTTATAAATGGTTCAATGATAATTGCATTATCAAACTCAAAAGCTACATCACAAGCATACTCTAACTCTTCTTGTGATTTAACAATACTCACTCCAATTGAACTTCCTAATCTTACAGGTTTTATAATTACAGGAAACTCTTGTACTTCTATTTTATCGCCTTTATTAAAGAAAGTATAATCAATAGTTTTCACACCAACGCTTTGCGCATACCCTTTTGTTAAGAATTTATGAGAACTAACACTACAAGCTTCAACTCTAGGACCAATAAATGGAATTTTGTAAAATTCAAATAGTGATGCTAAAACGCCATCTTCTCCATCTCCACCATGAGTTAAGTTTAAAACTACATCAAAAGCCAACTCTTTTTGCCCCATAAATGATTTTTTGTAAAATCCATGTGTAGCAATTGTTAACTTATCGCATTTTTTATACTCACCAGAGCTAAAAAGTTTTGATTTTATTATCTTTGATGGTATTTCATAAAACTCTCTGTTTTGGTCGCAAAAGATATAAACAAGCTCGTTGTTTAAAACTTCTTTCATCGCAATTGATGAAACTATTGAAATCTCGTGTTCATAACTTGATGCTCCAAAAACTACTGCTATTTTCATTTAATTATTTCCTTTATTATGGTTACTATTTTTGTAATTTTTTAAGTGCCTCTTTTACTAAGTCGCTTGTATTTTGTGAAATACAACTACTAAGTACTTTTGAGACTAAGTCTTTTTTAAATCCAAGTGATTCTAAAGCAAGTGCAGCTTCAAGTGATGAAGAGTTGTTATCGTTTGATGCAGTTGCACTATCAACAATAAACCCACTTAACTCTACCAAAATTCTACTTGCTTGTTTTGGTCCAATTCCAGGAACTCTTTTTAACATAGATACATCATTGTTATTAATAATTTGTGCAAATGTTGAAGGAGTAAATGTTGAGCAAATTGCAAGAGCAACTTTAGGACCCACTCCATTTATTTTGATAACTGTATCAAATAGTTTTTTTTCATTTATATCAATAAAACCATACAAAGAATGAGAATCTTCTTTGATAATATGTGTTGTAAAAAGTTTGATTTTCTCGTCTGTTATTAAAGCACTACAATTTAAAGATACAAAGACTTCATATATTAGTCCATTTACATTTAAGTGAATTGATGTAGGCTCTTTTTTCTCTAAACTACCCTCTATTCCAACAATCATTTTTAAAAATTCCTATGTAAGATTTTAATTTATGGTTACTATAAAGTAGTCGCGATTATATAATAACTTTACTTAACAGTACTCATTTTTATACTCTACATAGTGTTGTGCATGGCTAATTAATCCTTGTACTTCTTCTTGGCTTAACTCTTTTACAACTTTTGCAGGACTTCCCATAATCAAACTTCTTGGAGGAAAAACTTTTCCTTGTGTTACAAGTGAATTTGCTCCAACAATACTTCCCTCACCTATAACTGCGTTGTCTAAAATAGTTGCACTCATTCCTATAAGACAATTATCCTCAATAGTACAACCATGAAGCATAACTTTGTGCCCTATTGTTACATTGTTCCCTAAAATAGTTTTACTATTTGTGTCCATGTGTATCATAGATAAATCTTGAACATTTGTATTTTCACCAATAATTATTTCATTTACATCGCCTCTTAAAACTGCTCCAAACCATATTGATGAGTTTTTGCCTATTTTTACTTTTCCTATAACATCTGCACTTGGTGCAACCCATGCTGTTGAGTCTATTTGTGGGTAATGTTCTTTAAATTTAATAAGCATTCTTTTTTCCTTATTTAGATTTTTAAACTTTTATTTTATTTACTTCCTAACTACTACTATCAAACGAACTGCTAAAATGGGCAGGTAAGTCTGAGATTTGGAAGATGCTTTTGAATTTTAAACCTTAAAAAAACAAATAGCTATTTATATTAAAGTGTAGTTTTGTATTATCTTTGATTCATAGATGCAATTAATGCTTCTATTTCTGCTTCACTTACTAAATCAGCAGTATCGTCTCCATCTATGTGTCTAGCACTTGGAGCAATATTATCATCTACTATATGAAGTGTTTGGTTCATTAGTTTTGAAATAGAACGCATATTGTTTATAACTCTTTCAATTTTTTGTCTATGAATATCTTGATATTGCATAGTAGAGATAATATCCATAACAATATCATCAATATATTTTAAATTTGTATCTAAGTTATCTTTGTTTTCTTTTATTGTTTGAGTTACTTCTAAAATAGTCTCTAGTTTTGTAAGAATTTCTGTAGCTTTTAGTTCTGACTCTTTTGTAACACTTCCTAACTGCTCAGCCATATCATGTTGTTCATTTTCACTTGAATCATCTTGCATATGACTATCTAAATCACCTGCCATTAAAGCATCTAACTCTTCTTGTGTCATCTCTTCTCCTTACTTATTTTAATATTTATTTAATGAATTAATTCGCTTATAAATTCTGTTGCGTAAGAGCCTTTTGGTAAAACAAATGAAAGCTCTAACCACTTCTTCTCCTCTTTATATTCACTTTGTACCTCTTGAGGAAAAACCCATGCAAATCTTCTTGCTCCATCTTCTGAGATTTTTATATCAAACTCTTTTTCAATTTCATAAGCTAAGTTCTCACTTACTTTTACTTTTTTACCTGCAAGTATTCCTGTTGGCACTCTATCTCTATCATAAAACTTTTGTGCCTCATCTTCTATATTTTCTACATGAAAAATTCTTCCAAAAGGGTAGTGGCTCATTAAATCACCCAACATAAGCTTAAAAGGATGTTGCTGTTTTTTCATCTGTTTTACCACTTCTAAAGGCAATTGAAGTTTCTCATAAATTGCTTTTGGTTCAAAAGCATCAATTAGTTTTGAAATTTCTATTCTTTTAGAAAGCCATGCATTAAAGAGATAACTTTGATAAGCATTTATATACATCTGTTTTAGTTTAAAATTTTTCTCTTTTAGTTTTCCTTGAACAATTAGCTCACCTTTTTTGTAGTTATCTGCTTCTATTCCAAATCTTTGAAACCCAAAATAGTTTGGCATACCAAAAGTTGCAAGTTGTCCTAAGATTTGCTCCATTTTTCTAAAATCAACTGTATTAACTCTCTTTAGCCTAATAAAAAACTTATTTCCTTTTAAATGCCCTATTCTTATTT
>CAYJFN010000078.1:0-1068 GCA_964369325.1 uncultured Arcobacteraceae bacterium | reverse complement strand
AAGTTGTTTCTAATATTTTAATATTTTCATGGTGAAATTTTGCTAAGTTTGCCTCACAAGACTTTGGTACAGAAAAAGATTGAACTGTCATTGCATTTTTATCTTTTAGCCCTGCATATCCAATATCTCTTGCTTTACACCCTAATTGTTCTGAAAATATTTGTTGAGCATCCCAAGTAGTTAAATCTTTTTTTCTAAATTTAATTATAAGATGTTCACCTTCTCCACTAAACTCATAAAGTGGAATTTCAGTAACCACAAAGTCATCTTTGCTTTGTTTAAATACCACATCTATTTTTGAGTGGTTTAAATAGTATTGTTTATTCAAAATGGTGCCCTTTACATCTACAAATATACTCACCTTTTACAACTTTGGCAAATATATTTAGTTTTATTTTGTGTTTTTTTGCTATTTTCTCTATGTTTTTTTGATACTTTTTGTTAAACGTAAAAAGCATTTCATACTCTTCACCAGAACTTCCTATATCATCTGGAATATATTTAAAAAACTCAAACCCTATATTGCTTGCTTTACTTAATCTTTCACACTCAAAAAACAAGCCATCTGAAATATCTAGCGAAGCACTTACGTATTTTGCAATTTCATAAAAAAACTCTTGTTTTAATTTTGGTTTGATAAATTTTGATTTTTTATCTATTTTTTCACCACTTAAAAGTTTTTGCAAATCCTCTTTACAACTTCCAAGCTCACCTGTATAACAAACCAAATCACCAAGCTTTGCCCCACTTCTAAAAATAGGTTTTTTTGATTTGGCAATAATAGTTATACTAATATCAAGTTTTTCATTGCAAATTGTATCTCCACCAATTATTTTTACTTTAAATTTCTTTGCAACACTTTTAAAACCATTTGCTAGTTCTTCTAGTTGCTCTAGTGTGTAATCTTTTGGAATTGCAATAGTTATAAGTGCATACTTTGGTACTGCATTCATTGCAATTGAATCTGAAATATTCACAAGCATTGCTTTTTGTGCTATTTGCTTTAGGCTTAACCACTCTTTTTTGAAATGAACATTTTCAAAAAAAGCATCTGCACTATAAACCCAC
>CAYJFN010000077.1:0-7793 GCA_964369325.1 uncultured Arcobacteraceae bacterium | reverse complement strand
ACTTGCATTTCTACAGTTTCAGAGATATCCCCTGAAACATCTGTTGCAAAAATTGGCAATTTATAAATAATCTCTTCATCTGTTGCAATTGAATCATTTGGTTGATCATGTTTTATATTACTGTTAAGTGTAATATCATAATCAACTTTGTATGTTCCATCTTCAGTTGCTGTTATCTTAATATTTGAAATAGTAAATCCTTCACCATTAATAGTAACATCATTACTTCCATCTTTTAAGCTTATTTCAACACTATCAATATTTATTGAACTTAATTCTCCTGCTTCTGTGATAACAAAAGATTTTTTGTATGTTACTACATTATCGTCAGACAATTCTGACTCTTTTAAAATATCACTTGGTGCAGCTATTGTTGGCGCTACATTGTCTGGCTCTAACTCTAACTCTGGCTCTGGCGTAGATTCAGTAAATTGAATTTCATCTGTAAACACAAAAGGTTCATCTTCTTCTACTATTTCTTGATTAGAAAAAGCTGCCTCTCTTAAATCAGAAACAATATTTACACTTCCTCCTGTTCTTGTATCAAAATCAAAAACTCCACTATCAGATGAACTTATCTCTTCTTGCCCAGCTGCTGTCTCATCTAATATAGTATTTACATCTTGTGTTTCTATACTATTAAAACTGTTTTCATTAATATTCTCAACTCGTTCATTATTTAAAACTATTTTGTTGTCTTGATTTTTTAATGAATCACTTATTTCTTTAATATCAAATTCAATATTATTTCTACCTGTTAAGTTTAATATTTCATTTGAGTCAGTTTTTATCTCCAAAAAATCATTATCCTTGTTAGCTATGTCGCCAAATACTTTTTGATCTTGTAATATTTCATCGCCTAAATTTACTCTTTTTATATCTCCATTTTTATCTTCTACATAGAATACACCATCTAAAGCTTCAACTGTTACAACTACATTTAACATAACATTGTCTCCTTTTTGGTATTATTAATTTATTGTAATATACTTATCATTTTTTGTAAATCACCCACAAGGGTGAGAAAAAATAATAAAAACTACTTTAATCAAATAATTTAAACTAATTATTTGATTAAATTTTATTTATGCATTAAATTATAACATTATTGTGACAATTCATAGCAATATTTTTTGTAACATTTATTTGAAATAAAATTTAAGTATATTAATTGGTAAAAAGTGAGTTTAAAAAGTAAAGGGGATTTTTAAAAAAGAAAATATTTATTTCACTACTTTTAACTAAAAAGTAGTGAAAATGAAATTCTATCATTTACATTTAATTTTTTATAAATGTGTTTGATATGTGTTTTTACAGTGTTTAATGATATATCAAGTGTTTCAGATATTTCTAAATTAGTGTAACCATCTCTTAGTAGCTTGGCAGTTTCTAATTCTTTAGTAGTAAGTTCTGAGTTCATAGTTTTTTCTATTTCACTTAACTCACCATCTGGTTTATCAAATGTGTCTTTATTAACTAATTGTGTAACAAATGCTGTTGTGATATCTGGTGCTAACCAAATTAAGTTATTAGATATTGCTTCTACTGCAGACAGAAGATATGACCTTGACATAATTGCATTTCCATATCCTTTTACACCATTTGCTAATAGCTTTTCTGCTTTTTTAAAATCAGGGATTCTGTCAAGTATTAATATTTTATTTTTGTGCCTAACTAATATTTCAATAAGTTCTTCGCAACTGTTACTGCAAGCAGAAGTGTTAAAAATTACTATAGAATTTTTAACACCTTGTAGCTTATTTATCTCTTCAATAAATTCTGTTTCTTCTTTACCTAATACACTTTCCCATCTTTTTATAAAAGCTAAGTCATCACTAAATAATATCTGTTTCATTTTATCGCTCCGTAAATGTATACTGCTTTGTCTTTAAAATAGGTTTTAGAATATAATCTAAAATTGTTTTTTTACCTGTTATAATATCTGCATCTGCAATCATACCTGGAATAATTTTTCTAGGTTCTGCTTCGCTTCCTAAGAAGTTTTTATCTGTTTGAATTCTTACTAGATAATATGTTTTATCCTGATTTCCATCTTTTTCTGTAATAGTATCTGGACTTATGTTAATTACTTTTCCATTCAAACCACCAAAAATTGCAAAATCATATGCAGAAAACTTTATAATTGCTTTTTGACCTTGATAAATAAATGCAATATCAGATGGTAATACTTTTATTTCAACTATTAAGTTAAAATCAGTTGGAACTATTTCAATTAAATCTTGTGCTGGTTTTATAGCACCACCAATAGTGTTTACATATAATTTTTGTACAATTCCGTTTGAAGGAGATTTAACTGTAGTTCTTGAAACTTGATCCTCATATGCAGATGAAGATGCTTGAAGTTCTTTTAACTCTGTTAGTTTTTCATTAAACTCTTGACCAGCTTTTAATACATATGTCTCTTTCGCTTCTTTGATTTTATTTTCAATCTCAGATACCTCTGAGTTTATTTTTTCAATTGTTAGTCCTGAACTATTGAATTTTTGCTCTGCATCATTCTCTTCTCTTTGAAGTTTTAGGAAATCTACTTGAGATCTAATCCCTCTATCAACCATTGGCTTAGTCATTTTCACTTCTTCAGTGATCATAGATAAAGAAATTTTAAAGTGCTCTTGCGATTGTATAGCATCTTTTAGATCACTTTTTCTTTGGTTCATTTGTTCATTTAAAATCTGAATTTGAGACTCTAATTGTTGTTTGTTAACATCATAAGTTCTTTTTTCATTTTCAAAAAATTGGTTTAACTGTTCATTTTCTGACTTTGTAAATGAAAAAGGAGCTTGATTTAATTCAGCTTGAAGTCTTTGTGTTTGCGCTTGCAAAAATAGAATTCTTAAAGCACTAGATGCCATAGTTGATTCTGATTTTTCATTGTTAATTCTAATAAGAGTTTGATCTTTTATAACAGTATCACCCTCTTTTACTAAAATCTCAGAAACAATTCCACCTTCAAGGTTTTGTAATATTTGGTTTTGACCACTTGGAACTACTTTTCCACTTCCTCTTGCAATTTCATCTATTTCAGCATATGATGCCCAAACAATGAAAATAGTAACAGTTACAACAAAAGCAACTAATACCCAGTGCAATTTTTTTGGTTGCATTTGCATTGTAGCGGCACTTAAACTATTCATAAACTCATAGTCTTTTTTACTTAGAGACTTATTTGTATGATATAAATTCTTGTCAAAAAAAGTTGATACTGTTTTTTTCTTCTCGTTTTTCACTTCAGAAATTGATTCTTTAACAATTTTTTCCTCTTTTATTTCAGAAGAGACATCACTTGGAAAAATCTCTTCTTGTGTTGGGAAATCTTCGACTTTGTTTTTTTCACTCATAATTTATGCCTCACTATTATTTCCAGCTAATTGTTTAATAACAATATCTTTTTTGTCATCTAATATCTTTTTACCATTATGCATAACAACAATTCTATCAACTAAGTCTAGCATTCCCATTTTTTGAGTTACTAAAAGTAATGTTCTATCTTCCATAGTCGGTCTTAAGTTTCTTAAAACACTATTTTCTGTAGCTTGATCCATTGCATTTGTAGGTTCATCAAATAAGAAAATATATGGGTCATTAATTAAAGCACGTGCCAGTCCAACACTTTGTCTTTGACCTCCTGACAATCCATGCCCTCGTTCACCTATTGGCATATCATACCCCATAGGATGAAGTTTAACAAAATCATCTGTTGTACTTATTTGTGAACACTCAATTAATCTTTCATCATCAACAAATTTTGTTGAACCAAGAATATTTTCTTTTATTGTTCCTCTAAATAAATGTACATCTTGCGCAACATATCCAACACTTTTTCTTAAGTCAGCTGGGTCAATTTGGTCAATATCAATTCCATCAATTAAAATAGATCCACTTTCTGGCTCATAAAGTTTTAAAATAAGCTTTGCAATTGTACTCTTACCTGAACCAATCTTACCAATAAATGCAACTTTTTCACCTTCGTTAATAGTAAAACTTACATTATTAAGTGCATAAGCTTCACTTTCAGGATATTTAAATGTAACATTTCTAAATTCAATATTTCCTTTTAAAGATGGTCTTTTTACAAACTCTTTTGCAAGTGGTCTTTCGATTGGCTGATTTACAACATCATCAAGCATTTTATAAGATGCTTTTGTATCTTCATAGTTTGTAATCAATCCAGCGATTTGTCCCATAGGTGCAATTGCTCTTGAAGAAAGAATCATAGTTGCAATTAATCCCCCCATAGTAAGGTTGAATTCTTGAATTTGATACACACCAAATACAATGATAAGTACTGTATTAAATCCAACTAGAAGTCCAGTTACATTTGGAATAGAAGCTGATAATAATCTTGATTTTAAACTTTTATTAGCAATCTCTCCTGTTGTCTCTTCCCAATTCCATTGAGTTCTACCTGCTAATCCTAAAGATTTAATTGTCTCAATATTCTGTAAAGATTCAATTAAAATTCCATTCTTTTTAGCACTTGCTTCAAATGTACTTTCAATACTATCTCTTAAAGGATTTTTTATCATAAATGCATAAATAATAATAGCTATAATAATAACTATAGGTACTACTACCATGGCACCTGCAAGATAGAAAATAACAATTAAAAATAATATAGCAAAAGGGAAGTCAATCAATACAGTAAGCGTGGCATTTGTTAAAAATCCTCTAATACTATCAAAACTTTTTAGCGTACTTGCAAATGAACCAACAGATTTTGGGTGTGATGACATTTTTAAGTCTAAAACTCTTTCAAAGATAATTGAAGACATAATAATATCGCATTTCTTTGCAGCTATTTCTAAAAAATAGGACCTCGTAAATTTCAAGAAAGCATCAATTAGAAATATTGTTACAATACCAATTGTAAAAACTAAAAGTGTCTCTTGTGCATTATTTGGAATTACCCTATCGTAAACATTCATTGTAAACATTGGAGTTGCTAAAACAAATAAGTTAATTAGCACAGAAGCTAAAATACAATCAAAATATATTTTTTTAGATAGTCCTAATGTACTCCAAAACCAGTGTCTTTGTGTTGAATTATCTAAAAGGTTATTGTTGCGTTTTTCATATTGAAATGCTTTTCTTACTAAAAATGCAAACCCTAAATACTCTTTTTCTAACTCTTCAACGCTTACCCAACCTTCTAAAGCATCCTCTCCAGCAAATACAATTTTAGCTTTTGTTCTATCAGGTGAAAATTGAGATAGAATACAACTATTATCATTTGATAAAACTAAAATCATAGGCAATTGCAACTCTAATATTTCACTAATTGGTCTTTCTACTAAAGTTGATTTAAGTCCAGCTCTAGCAGCAGCCCTTGAAAAAAGTGATTTAGAACTATTTTTTGAAAAAAGAGTTTGTGAAGTTACATTTGCATCGACAGGAAGTCCACTTAAAAGTGATTCAGCCGTATATGGCTTGTGATATAATCTTGTGAATAGAACCAAAGACTCTAACAAAGAGTCTTTGGGTTTAGTGTTTTTTTTCAAATTACGCCTTTTTAGGTAATTTTTATTCTTTATCTACTAGTACAGCTATAATTCTTCTATTTTCTGCTTGACCTTCTGGTGTGTCATTTGTAGCAATTGGCTCATCAAAACCTTTTCCAACAGTAGCAATTCTAACTGCATCAATTCCTTCATTTACTAAATAAGCTTTTACAGCTTCTGCTCTATCTTTTGATAGTCTTGTATTGTAAGCTGCACTTGCTTGTGGTGAGTTTTTACTAGCATGTCCAGTAATAACCACATCGTACTGCGGGAAATCGACTAAGTATTGTTGAAATAATTTAATTTTATCTAAAGAATCCTCTTTAATAGCTGAAGAATCGTTTTCAAATAATACTTTTAAATCGATTTTTTTAGCACAACCATCTGCATCAACAACATATCCAGCTGGCGTACCTGGACATTTATCCATTTCATTTAATACTCCATCACCATCTTCATCTAAAGAAGTTGGTTTATTATCCATTTTTGCTTGTGCAACTACTTCTTTTTTATCATTCATAGTTGCTTTTGGAACATATAATGCTACATCAACTCTATCATTTAATTTTTCATTATCTTCATTTACTACAAGATATAATCTGTCATAGTCAACTCTTGATTGAGGAACAATAACATCTGCATTTACACCTTTTTCTACAAGAAGAGCTTTAATTTGCTCTGCATATGCTTTTGCAGCTTCATAACTTCTTTGTGCATCTGCATTTGGATCTTCTCTTGTTGGCATTGAAGCAATTTGTGCATGAGCATCTTTGATTTCTCTATCATCTAATGTATCATTAAATGGATTACTATCAATACTTGAGTTACCAATAATTGTTACAACAACTCTTTGTTCTTCATATTTTTTAATCTCATTTGCAATTGCATCTAAGTGATCATTATGATTTTCAGCATTGAACTCTTCCATTGCAATTGGATTAAATCTTTTGATTATGTCAAATTTACCATACATCAATTCATTATCTAACTCAGTTGATTTAACATTTTCATCTGGGTTTGTACTAAATTGGTAATCATATAATCCTAATAATTCAGATTTTTCTGGGCTGTTTTCATTGTAAGCAACGATTTCTGTAATATAATCTTCTTTATTTACTTCAAATTTATTTTTAGAACCTTCTACTGTACAACCATTTGCATCTACAATATCACCAAATGGAGTTAAAGGACAAGTATCAATTGCATCCATTACACCATCAAAATCAGAATCAACATCTTTTTGTGCACAACCATTTGGTCTGATATTATCACCAGCAACTGAGTTATCACAAACATCTAATTCATCTACAATACCATCTTTATCTACATCTAAATATACAGGAACTGTATCTTCAACTATATCAAATGGTTTTAATGTTGGTTCAATTACTTTGTTATACTCTGCAGAGTCACCTAAAACAACATCTACTAATAATCCCATTGCATCTAAAATTCTATATTGTGCAAATAGTTTATCTAGTTGAGCATTAATAATTTCTGCTTTTGAGTTATTTAAATCTTGTTGAGCAGATAAAAGGTCTAGTAATGTTCTTCTACCTAATTCATATTCACTAATATAACTTTCTAAAGTATCTTGAGAATATGTGTTATATTCATATAGTTCTTTTAATTGATCACCTATCATATCATAAGCAGACCATGATAGTTCAATTCCTTCAATTGTTTGTCTTTTTAAATCTCTTAAAAGTTCTACTTCTTTACCAATTGAGCTTCTACTTTTTTGAACATCTGCTGCATCTGCTCCACCTCTAAATAGATTCCAACTTAATGTTAGATATGCACTTAATCTATCATCTTCACTAGCAAATGTAGTTTCTGATTGATCATGTTGTCCATTATAAACTTGTTCTACTGTTAAGTCTAAAGTTGGGTAATAGTTACCTTTTTTTTGTTTTAGTAAAGCTTGGCTTCCTTTAACATTATATTGGCTTACAATAATTGAAGGGTTATTTTCAATAGCAAATTGAGTAGCTCTTTCTAAACTCTCTGGCATTGCTAAATCTAATGCTGGCATATTTAAAGTAGAAACATCAACTTCTCTACCAAATAATCTTTTAAATCTAAATTCTCTCTCTTTTGCATTGTTTTGTTGAACAACTAGATTTGATTTTGCTAAAGATAAAGAAGCAAATATTTTTGTCATCTCTGATTTTGTTGTTAAACCTGTGTCATATAAAGATTTTACATCTTCATAAATGTTTTCATTAATTTTTACATTGTCTTTAGCATTTTGTAATAATTGATATCCTCTTA
>CAYJFN010000076.1:0-7814 GCA_964369325.1 uncultured Arcobacteraceae bacterium | reverse complement strand
TGGGTTGTTTTTAATGGTGCTAATTAGAAAACTTTATAAATGGTTTGATATAAAAGAGACTCAAATACAAAAAAATACATAATTCTAAAGCTTTGAAATGGCTTTAGAGTTTTAAAATTTTTGTATTCACTTGTTGCACTAATCAAATTAGATTAAGATGCTTTATTTAAAAGTTTAATTAAAAACACAGCACCCTCTTTGCTATTAAAAGCTTCAAGTTTTCCTTTTAAGTTTTTTTCTATAATTGTTTTTGTCATGTATAGTCCAATTCCAGTTCCTGAAATAGCATGTTTAGTGCTAACATATGGTTCAAATATTTTTTCTATTGGCTCAACTTTAATTCCCTTTCCATTATCACTAATAGTTATAATGGTTTCATCGTTCTTAGAATTTATAGTTATTTCTATAAATGGATTTTCTATTTTTCGCTCTAGTAAAATATCTTTGGCATTTCCTAGTATATTTAAAATTGCCTGTGCAAACTGGTTGGGATATCCAAATACTGGGTAACTTTTTTTATCTTCAAATATTAAGTTAATATGATGATCTTTCAATGCAGATTCAATTAGTTCAATAGCTTTTTCTATTGCATTTGTTGCACAAAACTCTTCTTTTTTTGTATCATTTGCAAAAAAGCTTCGAAAGTCATCTATTGTTTTTGACATATGTGAAATGAGCGATTCTGCTTTTTTAAGCCTTTCATTAAAAACTTCTGATGATAGTTTTTTTAAATCGAATAAAAAACTAATGTTTATTAAGATTGCCCCTAAATCTGAAAGAGGTTGTCTCCATTGATGAGCAATATTTCCTATCATTTCTCCCATACTAGCAAGTCTACTTTGGTGCATTAATATTCTTTCTTGTTTGTACCTGTTTTCTATTTCGTCATGAACCCGCTCTTCTAAAGTATGATTGAGAATTCTTAAAGAGTTTTCACTAGTTTCAAGTTTTTTAATTAAAACTTCAAATCCAAAGTGTAAAACTATACTAATAATAGCAAGAAGCCCTAAAGATAGAAAAAAAGTTTCATAAATAGAATCTACTAAAGTTTGCTGTAAAGTTGTAATATCTTGTAAAAATAATAATTGACTACTTTTTTCTTGGTGTTTACTAGTTAGTTTAATAAGATGTTTAATAAATACTTTATTATCTGTATAATAAATACTTTTGTTTGGATTGTCTAACTCCTTAAAATCCAAAATTGGCTTTGTTAAAAAAGAGTTATTTATAACAATATACCCTTTTAGTTTAGAAAACTCATTAATTTCACTTAAAAAATATTCTACTGTAAAAGAAAATTCCACATATCCAATTATATTATTTTCATCAAATGCGGGGATTAATATGTTGTAGCTAAGATTGTTTTCATTAAAAATAAAATCAAATATATGTTTATTGTGGGATGTTTCAAGATTAATTAGCGAATTCGAATTATTTTTGCCCAAAACAGCAAGCTTTTGCTTGTTTTTATTAAAAAATTTCATGTTGATTAAAAATGGATTTTCTTGCTTCAATACTTTCCATCGATGTTGCGATAAAAGGATAAGTTCTTTGATATTTTCATTTATTAAAGCTTCTTTGATTCCATAAGATTCTAAATTTGCATGAGCTCTATTTGAGTAAAATTTATCAACTCTTTTCAAAGAAGTAATATATATGTTTAAAATTTGACTTTTAAAGTCTTGACTAGACTCCTCTATAGATTGCTTAACATCATAATATCTTAATACACTAAATAAAGAAGACATTAAAATAAATAAAGCTAAAACAAGAATCATAGTTTTTGTTTTTATTGAAATTGGAAGGTTTTTAATTTTATTGAACATATACAAATCTATATCCAGTTGCAAAAATGTTTTCAATTATTCCAGAGGGCAACTTCTTTCTAAGTTCTTTAACAAGTGCTTTTAATGCATCTTTATGTGGCTCATAATCATTCCACAAAAACTCTTCTAGCTCTTCAAAAGTAATTACTCTATTTTTTTGTCTAAGAAAATATTCGAAAAGTTGCTTCTCTTTTTTAGTAAGAATATTGCTATGGTCTAAAAACTTGACTTCAGCACTTAAGGGAGTGTAAAACACATCTTTTGATATAGGGATTTCATAACTTTTCCCCCACTCATACATCCATTGTGCAGTTGTTTCAAGAGCATTTATAAAGCTATCTTTAGAAAATGGTTTTATAAGATATTTACAAATATTAAGTTCAATTGCTTTTAAAAGATATTCTTGTTCAGTGTGTGCACTCATAATAACAACTGGAACTCTTTTATCCTTTTGTCTTATTTGTTCTAGTAATTTTATCCCATCAAGCTTTGGCATACAAATGTCTATTAATAAAATATCTGGATTGTTGTCCCAAAAAAGTTCAATTGCTTCTTGTCCATTTGAGGCTTGAATAACTTTTTTAAAAATGATTTCTAATGTTTGGGAAACACTTTGCCTAATGCTATCTTCATCTTCTGCATATAAAATTGTCATATTCTCAAATAAATCAAGTATTTTCGTCACTAATTAGCCTTTTTTTGATATTTATAATTTTAACATACAAAATTAATTTTCTCTCTAATTTCTCTCTGCTGGTTGTTAATATTTTCTTAAATAAACCAAAAAAGGAGCTTTTATGGATAAAGAAGAATTATCAAAAGACAGAAGAAATTTTGTTAAAAATAGTTCGATCCTAGCGGGTATAGCTACTCTAAGTGCAACAAGTGCAAATGCATTTAGCTTAACTAATCCTGGAAGAGAAAAGAAAGATGTAAGATATGTTGGGCAAAAAGCAAAAAGATTTGTGATGGTAATTGATTTGCGAAAATGTGTTGGTTGCCAAGCATGTACATCTGCTTGCAAAAATGAAAATAAAGTGCCAAAAAGTAAATATAGAACATATGTACCTGAGTATGAATTAGGAGAATTTCCTAATGTAAGAAAAGCTTTTTTACCTCAGCTTTGTAATCACTGCTCTGAACCATCTTGTGTTAGTGTTTGCCCAACAGGAGCAACATTTTCAAGAGAAGATGGAATAGTTGTAGTTGATTCAAATATTTGTTGGGGTTGTGGTTATTGTATTAATGCATGTCCATATGATAAAAGATTTTTTAATCCTCAAACAAAAGTTGCAGACAAGTGTACACTTTGTGCGCATAGAGTTGATGCAGGGTTACTTCCAGCTTGCGTAGAAAGTTGCGTAGGAGGTGCAAGAGTTAGTGGTGATATCAATGATGTAAATTCAGAAGTTTCAAAACTTCTTAAAGAGTTTCCAACATTAGTTTTAAAACCAGAAAGTGGAACTTTGCCAAAAGTTTTTTATATAGGACTTAACGGGGAAATTCAAGGATTGCCTTTTTCATTGGGGTCATTAGATGATTTAGCAAAACAAAAAGATGGGCTTACTCCAAATGAGTGGGTTAGTAAAGGAGTTTGATATGGATTTAGGGTTAATAGTTTCAACAATTTCAACAATTACACCGGATAGACCGTGGGGAATTGATATTCCAAATTATTTTTGGTTTACAGGTAGTTCTGCAGCTGCATTTATTATTTCAAGCTTTGCTCATGTTTTTGGAATGAAGCAGTTTAAGCCAATTGCTGGCTTTTCTTTATTGTTAGCATTTGTTCTTTTAGTTGCTGCACCATTTAACTTAATAGATGATTTAAGGCAGCCAGGAAGAGTTTTAAACTTTTTTCTTTATGGATGGGAAAATTTTCCAACAAGTCCTATGAAATGGGGTGTTTTATTGCTTATTGCTTATCCTTTACTAATTCTTGCAGAAGCATATGTTTTATATAAACCATATTTTAAAAGAAATAGTGCAAAGCAAAGAACGCCACAAGAGATTGCAAAAGATGAAAAATTAGGTTTTATTTTAGGGGCAATTGGAATTCCTCTTGCAATTAGCGTTCATGGATATACAGGGTATATATTAGGTGCAGTTCATGCAATACCACTTTTCCATACTCCTTTAATGCCAATTTTATTTTTAGCTTCAGCTATGGTTTCAGGAACAGGCTTATTGCTTATTGTTTTACCAATTTTTCAGAGATTTTTTACAGAGTTTAAGAAAATAGATTATGAGATGATAGCAAGATTAGCAAGATTATTAGCTTGGTTTATTGTTATTGATTTGGTCATAAGATTTTTTTGGCTTACATTTGCGATTACATTTAATTCGGCAGAAAAATATCCTTTAAGCATGTTTTTTGGAGAACACTTATATGAATTGATAGTTGTTGAGTATATTCTTTGTCTTCTTATTCCTATGTTTATTGGGTTTAGTAAAAAGCTATCAAGCTCTTTTACAATAGTTTTTATAGGAGCGATATTATCTGCAGTTGGTGTGTGGTTATTTAGATGGAATACTGTAATTGGTGGTCAAACAATAGGTAAAACAACGCCATTTTTATTAGAGTACAATCCACATCTTTTTGGTCCAGATAGTATTTTTTCTATTGTTTCAAATTGGAGTATATTTATTGCTTTAATTGCGTTTGTTATGGTTCTTTTCCCGTGGGATAAAGAGATGTCTAAATATTATACTAATAAAAAGGAAGCATAAAATGGAAAAGTCAAGAAGAAATTTTTTATTAGGTACAGGAGTAGCTGCTTCGTCTTTAGGATTAGCAGGCTATAGTGAAACTTTGAAATACGCGTTTACTTTTTCTGATAAAGGAGAACCAGCAAGAGATGGTATTTATGGAAATGCTGCTCAAGTAGAATATAAAGTTGTAGATGGTAATGTGAATTTATCTAAAAAGTTTACAATAGCACCAAGCGTTTGTAATGGTTGTACAACACATTGTGGAGTAAGGGTAAAAATAGATAATGAAACAAAAGAGATTGTGAGAGTTTTAGGAAACCCTTATAGCTTATTATCTTCAGATCCTTGGATAAATTACAAAACCCCTTTGTTGGAAAGCTATAAACTTCTTTCAGCTCATGAAGATAGTGGATTAGATACTCGTTCAACTGTTTGTGCAAGAGGAAATTTAGTTCAAGAAAAACTAAAAGATCCATTTAGAGTAACAAAACCTCTTAAAAGAGTTGGTAAAAGAGGAGAAAATAAATGGGAAAGTATATCAATAGAGCAATTAATTGATGAAGTTGTTAATGGTGGTAACTTGTTTAATGAGGGGCAAGTAGATGGTTTAAAATCATTTAATGATACGAAAACTTTAATTGATCCTCAAAATCCAGACTATGGACCTTTGTCTAATAAGCTTTGCATTATAGGAACAGCAGATGAAGGGCGTCTAAATTTTGTTGTGCATAGATTTTCTTTAGGTTTTGGTACAGCTAATTATATGGGGCATACCGCAACTTGTGGCTTATCAATGAGAGCTGGAGAAGCTGCATACTTAAATGATTTCGTAAAATATCCACACTTAAAGCCTGATTTTGAGCACTGCGAATATTTGCTTAATATTGCAACAGCTCCTGCTCAAGCTGGAAATCCATTTAAAAGACAAGCAAAACTTTTAGCACATGCAAGAGTTGAGAAAAATTTACACTATACAACAGTAACGCCAACACTTACAAATAGTGATGCTTTTGCTGTAGCTAAGCGTTCTTCTTGGGTTCCAATAGTTCCAGGCGGAGATTTGGCTCTTGTTATGGGTATGATTCAATATATTATTGAAAACAAAAGATATAATGAAGAGTATTTATCAATTCCAAGCCAAGCTTCGCAAAATAAATTAGGTGATGTAAGTCATACAAATGCTTCACATTTAGTAATTACAAATGGGAAAAAAGAAGGCTTTTTCTTAGTAAATGAAACAAAAGAACCATTGGTCATTGATATTGTAGATAATGTATTAAAACCTGCTTCTGAAGTTTTAAAAGCAGATATATATTTTGATGGAGAAGTTACTTTTAATAATGAAGTTTATAAAGTTAAAAGTAGTTTTAATATTTTAAAACAAAATGCAAATGAATACTCTTTAGAAGAATATTCAAAAGAAAGTGGAGTTGCTAAAAAGACTATAGAAGACTTAGCAATAGAGTTTACGTCTCATGGAAGAGCAGTTGCAACTGATTGCCATGGTGGGACAATGCACACAACAGGTTTTTATACTACATATGCAATTATGATGCTTGGAGCACTAGTAGGAAATCTTAACTATAAAGGTGGTATGGGCTCAGGTGGTGGAAAGTTTAAAAACTTTAATGGTGATAAATACAATCTTTTAGCATATAAAGGAAAAAATAAGCCACAAGGCACAAGACTAGATAGAGCTAGAAAGCCATATGAAAAAAGTAGTGAATACAAAAGAAAAGTAAATAATGGAGAAAATCCATATCCTGCAAAAGATAATTGGTATCCATTTACAAATGCTTTACAAACAGAAGTTATTACAAGTAGTGCAAATGAATATCCATATAAATTAGGTGCTTTGATTAGTTGGAATGCAAATTTTATGTATGCACAATGTGGTAGTAAAAATCTTGAGCCACTTTTAAAAGATCCTAAAAAAGCAGTACCACTATTTATCGCAATTGATCCATTTATCAATGAAACAAGTAAGTATGCTGATTATATTGTTCCAGATTCAGTCTTATTTGAAACTTGGGGAGTAGTATCACCTTGGGCAGCATCTTTAACAAAAGCAAACCATGTAAGATACCCGATTGTAGATTCACCAAATGAGAAATTTGCAAATGGTGAACCAATAACTATGGATAGTTTTTTCATAGAACTAGGTAAAAAACTAGGATTAAAAAGCTTTGGAGAAAATGCTATTACTTCAAAAGATGGTAAATCATATCCTCTTAATAAACCTGAAGATTTCTATTTAAGAGCGTTTGAAAATATTGCTATTGATGGAAAAGAAAAAGCTCCTGAAATAAGCAATGAAGAGTTAGTTTTAAGTGGGCTTGAAAAGTTTGTACCATCTTTACAAAAAATTTGTGGAGATAATTGGAAAAAAGTTGCATATGTTATGAGTAGAGGTGGAAGATTTGCATCTAAAAGTAGTGCATATACTGGTAATAAAATGAATGCTAGTTATAAAAATACAATTGCAATCTACAATGAAAAAGTAGCAACTTCAAGAAATGCAATAACAGGAGAAAAATATAGTGGCACGCCTAAGTATTATCCTGCTAGATATTGTGATGGTACAAAAATACAAACAAATAATGAGTTTGAACTTTTAGCGTTTAGTTATAAATCAAATGTATTGTCATCTGCAACTGCAACAGTTGATAAGTTAAGAGAGATAAGATATACAACATACATAGATATAAACCCAACAACTGCGAAAAAATATGGTATATCTCATGGTGATGAAGTCTTAATTAGTTCTTATGAACAGCAAGTTAAAGGAATTGCTAGATATAAACAAGGTGTTCATCCTTTATCAATAGGAGTAGAGCATGGCGGTGGAAGAGAAGGTGAAGGTGCCATAAATGTTCAAATAGATAATAAAGAAATTCAAGGAGTAATTGAGAGAAAAAGTGGAATCTTTTTCAATAAAATTGGATTAAAAGATCATACAAGATTGGGTGATGCTACAATTAGCGATTTTGCAGTTGGATCAAATGCAAGACAAGCTATTCCTGTAAAAGTGGAGAAAATCTAAAATAAAGGAGGTTATCTCCTTTATTTTATTACGCATCTTATACTTTTTTTGACTTTAACTTTTTAAATAAATCAACGACTAAAACTACAACTACTCCAATGATAAAACCAAATATAACTTCACTAAAAAATGCTAAAAAAGAGTTGCCATTTATATAGCCATCTAAAAAGCTAAGAGCATGAGTACCATGGGATATGATTTGTCCACCAACAGCTAACATAGCAACCGTTCCT
>CAYJFN010000075.1:1972-7854 GCA_964369325.1 uncultured Arcobacteraceae bacterium | reverse complement strand
TCTAAAGAGTCTTCTATTCTATCGTTTGTAACAGTATTTGACTCTAATGCATTTAGTGATGCGACATTTGTATTGATTTTCATACTTTACCCTTTTATGAATTTTATATGGTATAAGATTAACCTATCATATATTGGTGTGTCAAGTAAAAATTACATTGAATTTAACTAAAAATAAGAGAATTTTAGAAAAAAATATCAAATAAAGCTAAAATTAAGAAAAGTAATACAAATTTTCATTTGTATTACTTATTTTTTTGCAAAACAACACCGCACTCAATATGTTTTGTATATGCAAATTGATCAAAAAATGCAAAGTGCTCAATTGTATGTGTTTTACATAGATATTGTAAGTCTCTATGT
Source organism: uncultured Arcobacteraceae bacterium (assembly GCA_964369325.1). Lineage (GTDB taxonomy): Bacteria > Campylobacterota > Campylobacteria > Campylobacterales > Arcobacteraceae > Marinarcus. Next base: position 7,492 of record CAYJFN010000075.1, on the reverse strand, counting down.
AATGTATCGGCGTTACATGAGATATATATAATTTGCTCAAATTCTTTTGCCAAAGCTCTTGTAGTTTCATCAAGTCCAGCTCGTGGAGGGTCTACAAAAATAGTTGAACTATTTTTAGAAGAATTAAAAGAGTATTTATTTAAGTCTACATCTTTTAGCCTATTAAATTCTCTTTGTTTATTTAGGGCTTGAACGAACTCCTCTGCACTCATTCTAATAAACTCAATATTTTCTATGTTATTTAACAAACAGCTCTCTTTGGCTGATTTAATAGATGTTTTTGAAATCTCTGTTGCTAATACTTTGTCAAACTTTTTTGAAAGAGGGATTGTAAAATTTCCTCCACCACAATATAATTCGCATAAATCTTTGCTTGGTTTAATATGATTTAATACCCAAGAGATCATTAAAGTATTTACATCTTCGTTTGGCTGAGTGAAACTTCCTTCATATTGTCTAATATGAAAAAGATTATCACCTAAATTAAAACTATTAGTTATAAAATCATCTTCTAAAATTACTTTTTGTCCACGCGAGCGACCAATAATTTTTATATTCAAAAAGTTTTGAAGCAAATTAGCTTCTTTTTTCCATTCTTCATCTAACTTTTTATGATATATTAAAGTAACTAAGACTTTATCACTTTTTGAGCTTAAAAATTCTATAGAGAAAAGTTTTTCTCTAAGTTGATTATTTTTTTCTAATTCACTTAAAAGTGGTTGCATAAGATTTGAAATTTTAGAACTTACTATTGAACAATTTGCAATTTCTATAGTATTTTTATTAAATCCATTCATAGCATAAGATAGAGTTGTATTACCTTGTTCATCAAAATTCTTCCAAACCCTAAATTCAGCTCTACTTCTAAAATTTGAAGGTTCACTTTTTATAATATCAAACTCTTCAATATTAAACTCTTTGAATCTATTTTTTTCTATTTCAATTTTGTAAGATAGCTGCTCTTCATAGCTTTTATCGTAAAGTGTGCAGCTTCCACATTTTGAAAAGTATTCGCAATTCATCTTTGATTTTATCCTTATTTGTATTTATTGTGATAAATGATTTATAATATCAGATTAATTATTTTATGATAAAATCTATTCATTATTTATAAAAGAAGAGACATTGAGTAAAAACTGGCAAGAAAAACTGCATGAATTTTTAAATTGTGACCTAAAGCAATTATACCCAATTGCAAGAAGCATAAATAGACAATTGCATTTTTTTGTAGGACCAACAAATAGTGGTAAAACATATAGTGCAATGAGTGAACTTAAAAATGCCGACTGCGGAGTATATTTAGCACCACTTAGATTGCTTGCTCTTGAAGGATATGAAGAACTTAAAAAAGATGAAATCAGTGCTACATTGATAACAGGCGAAGAACAAATATTTGATGAAGAAGCTGCCCACGTTTGTTCAACTATAGAAATGGTTGATTTTAATATGGACATAGATGTTGCAGTTATTGATGAAGTTCAAATGCTTGAGGACTTAGACAGAGGTTGGGCTTGGATAAACGCAATAATTGGAGTTCCTGCAAAAAAAGTGATTATGACAGGAAGTGTAAGTGCTCTTGAGGCTATAAAGAAAATTGCAAATTATTTAGGTGAAGATTTGCAAGTAACAAGATTTAAAAGAAAAAATCCATTAGAACTTTTAGAAAAACCAATATCTTTAAGAGATTTAGAATCAGGAACAGCATTAATTGCATTTAGTAGAAAAGAGGTCTTGAAATATAAACAAAAGTTACAAAAATATCATAAAGTTTCGGTTATTTATGGAAATCTTTCGCCTGAAGTAAGAAGAGATGAAGCAAGAAGGTTTAGACATAAACAAAGTGATATTTTAATAGCTACTGATGCAATCGCAATGGGGTTGAACTTGCCAATCAAAACAATCTTGTTTACAACTTGTGAAAAATTTGATGGAGTTGAAAGAAGGCTTATTAGTCCAACAGAGATTAATCAAATAGCTGGGCGCGCAGGAAGATATGGGCTTCACGAAAGAGGATATATTGGAGCAATTCATAAAAAAACTTTAAATCAAGTGCATCAACTTTTTAATGAACCTGTAAGAACTATTAAGCCACCTTTTAATGTAAAGGCTTCAAATGAACAAATAGAGACAATTGCTTCATTTTTACAAACAAAAAGTTTGACAAAAATATTGAAATTTTTTAAAGATAATATGAGTTTTAGTGGTCCCTTTGTCGCTTCAAATATCTCTTCAATGATTGAAGCTTCACGACTAATTGATCATAAAGATTTAAAACTTGAAGATAAATATATGTTGTCTCAAGCTCCAATTACAACTAAATCAATAATTATAAAACAAGCTTTTGAAGCATATGTTTCAGCAGTGCAAAAAAATAAAGTCGTAAGATATAAACCGTCAATTACATTACCAAAAGTTGCAAGAACACAAAAAGATTTACTTTTAGTTGAAGATGAAGTTAAAAAAATATCACTATATTTGTGGTTGTCTTATAAGCTTCCAAATCTTTTTTGTGATAGTGTTAAAGCAACTATGATGAGAGATTCTTTAAATAAATTTATTGAAACTTCTTTAAAAAGCAATATAAAACTAGAAGATGAGCATGAAAAGTTTGATGATAGAATTAAAAGAAGCAAGTTTAAAAATAGATCTTATGGAAAAAAAGAGAGTTCTCAAAATAATAAAGCTAGAACAAGAAGGCGTAATAAGGATTTTAGATGATAGAACTTATTAAATCTACGATATTTGGTGATGTTAATAATGACCTAATTAAACAATTACATGAAGAAAATTTTGATGAAAAAAAAGCATTAAAGCTTTTAAATAATAAAAATATTGATATTCATGCAGTTGATGAACACGGTAAAACTTTACTGTTTGATTTGGTTAAAAAAAGAAAGATGCAAGCTATAAAATTTCTTGTGAAACAAGGTGTAAATATAGATGCGGAAGATCATTATGGTAAAACAGTTTTAGGAGAAGCAATTAATTTAAATAATGGTTTGATGATTCGTTTTTTAATTGACCAAGGAGCAAATATCAATTTTGTGAATAGATCAAACCGAACTATTACGCAAGATTTAGCATTAGAAGGAAACTTGAAAGCTTTTAGAATTTTAATGATTAGGCGACCAAGTTTAAAACACAAAGATAGCTATTTAAGAAATGTGCTTTTTGATGCAATTGAAGGGGATAATTTAGAAATTATAAAGGACATTGTACACGAATTTAGCCAAGATGAGTTAAATAGTGTAGATGTAGATGGGAAAAGTGCTCTTTTTTATGCAGTAGCAAAGGGAAATATAGATGCTGCAAAATGGCTTATTACATATGGAGTAGATGTTAATATTGTTGATAACAGTGGGCAAAATGTACTATTTAATACAGCAACTTTAGGCTCGTGTAATATTGAAATTTTAAAGCTTTTGATAAAAAAAGGGATAAATTTAGATCAAGAAGACAACCTTGGTAACAATGTTTTAAATGTGCTTATTAAGTTTGCAAAATCTATGAAAAATCCACTTGGTGAAGAGAATTCACCCATCACAAAAGAAAAATGCAATTACTTAAAATTTGCAGTTGTTTTATTTGAACAAGGTATGAGTATTAATAGACCAAATAAAAATGGTAAAACAATTTTACAAAATCTAATAAAAAATAAAGATTATAAAGCAATCGAGTTTTTAATAATTGCTGGAGCAAATATTCATTTTGTAAATGAGTATGGACAAACTGTAATATTTGATCTTATTTTGGATGGTTTAAGTTCATTGGAAATGATTAAATTTTTAGTAAATAAAGGACTTGATTTAAACCATAAAGATAATGCAGAAAGAACAGTCGTAGATGATTTAGTAGAAATTGTTTTGGTTCAAGAAGGATTAAAATCACCTAGAAACAATAGGTTTTATCAACTAAAAAAAGAGGATAATCATTTTGAACTTTTAAGAGAGTTACTTACACTAAAACCAAAAATAAATGAATTAAAAGAAAATGGTGAAAGACTTGTTTTTAGGTTAATAAAGTATAAAAGCAATAAGCTATTAAGACTATTTCTTAATAATGATATAGAACTAGATGTAAAAAATAGTGAGAATAAAACACCTTTGTTTACGCTTGTAGAAGATGGATTATTGTTAGATAATAAAATTCAAAGAGAACAATTTTTTGAAAATCTTTCAATGATACTAAACTATAAAATTGATATTAATGCAAAAGATAATAGTGGACAAACAATTTTACATAAAGCAGTAATTGCAGAAGATTTAGAAATTGTAGAAAAACTAATTTTTTCAAAAAAAATAAATATTGATATAAAAGATAATGAAGGCAGAACTGCACTTTATTATACATATGAAAACAAGGATGTTAAGATTGCAAGATTGCTTATTACAAATGGAGCAAACATAAATGAAACAGACAATTCTGGATATACTTTGTTAAATTATGCAACAATTTTGGCAAATAGTAAGTTAGTACAACTTTTAATTTATTATGGAGTCTTGATGTATAATCCAAATAAAAAAACTAGAATCGCTACAAGATTTTTTTTAGAAAATGAAAATAACTTAGATAAACTACTAAGAGATGATGTGCTTGAAGGTAGGATGAAAAAAGCAGTACAAGATGTAGTAGAAAATTTAAAAAAAGAGATAAACCAATATAAATAGTAGGATATAAATGAACGAAAATTTATCAATTATAATTTTAGCTGCAGGTGCAGGAACAAGAATGAAATCAACTCTTCCAAAGGTTTTGCATAAAATCTCTGGAAAACCAATGTTATATTACTCTATTAAAGAGGCACTTAAAATTAGTCAAGATGTTACAGTTGTACTTTACCATCAAGCTCAACTTGTAAAAGAAACTATGCAAAAATATTTTGATGATTTAATAAATAAAGGCGTTATAAAATTTGCTATTCAAGACCATGAAAACTTTCCTGGAACTGGTGGTGCAGTAATGGGAATAGTTCCAAAGTTTGAAAAAACACTTGTTTTAAATGCAGATATGCCACTAATTCAAGCAGATGAACTTGAAAAATTCAAAACCAATGCAACTATTGTTATGTCTGTATTGCAATTAAATAGTGCAGATGGTTACGGAAGAGTTGTTATTAAAGATGAAAAAGTTGTAAAGATTGTTGAGCAAAAAGATGCAAACGAGCAAGAGCTTAAAATAACAACTGCAAATGCAGGAATTTATCAGTTTGATACAAAGTTTTTACTAAAAAATCTTACAAAACTTACAAATGATAATGCACAAAAAGAGTATTATATTACAGACTTAATAGAAATTGCTATAAAGGAAGGTTTACCACTTGTTCCTTTAGTTGTAAGTGAAGAGAACTTTAAAGGAGTTAATTCAAAAGTAGATTTATCACAAGCTGAAACTATTCATCAAAATAGAATAAAAAGTACTTTTATGCAACAAGGTGTCATTATGAGACTGCCTGAAACTATCTATATTGAAGATGGTGTGCAAATAGAGGGTGAGTCTATATTAGAAAATGGTGTAACACTA
>CAYJFN010000075.1:0-1872 GCA_964369325.1 uncultured Arcobacteraceae bacterium | reverse complement strand
CATACTACAACAATAGGTAAAAATGTGTTTGTAGGAAGCGATACTCAATTAGTTGCACCAGTAGTAATTGAAGATGATGTTATAATTGCTGCTGGAAGTACAATTACAAAAAATGTTTCAAAAGGTTCTTTAGCAATTACAAGAGCTCCTTTAAAAATCATAAACGATTATTTTTATAAAATGTTTGGGAAAAAATAGTGAATAAATTACTTGAAAATAAAAATATTTTAGTAGGTGTTACAGGTTCAATTGCAATATATAAAACGCTTGAATTAATAAGACTTTATATAAAAGCTGGCGCAAATGTAAGAGTGTTGATGACACAAAGTGCAAAAAGGTTTATTATGCCACTTACTTTTGAGACTATTTCGCAAAATATTGTTTTAGATGAAAATAGTGAATCTTGGGATAAACAAAGTGACTATAACCACATAGCAATTGGAAAATGGGCAGATATTTTTGTGATTGCACCAATTAGTGCAAATAGTATCAACAAACTTTGCTACGGAATTTCTGATAATTTACTTACTCAAACAGCTCTTGCTTTTACAAAAACAAAGCTACTTTGTCCTGCAGCAAATACAAATATGATTAACAATGTTATTACACAAAAAAGTTTAGAAACTTTAAAAGAGTATGGATATAAAGTTGTTGAGCCTATTTCAAAAGAGTTAGCTTGTAGAGATATTGGTTCTGGAGCCATGAGTGATGTTGAAGATATATTTTATGCAACAGTAAAAGAACTATTACAAGAAGAGTATTGGCTAAATAGAAGTGTAGTTTTAAGTGGTGGTGGTACAGTTGAAAAAATTGATGATGTAAGATATATAAGCAACTTTTCAAGTGGAAAAATGGCATCAAATTTAGCATTAGCACTATATTTAAAAGGGGCAGATGTTAGTTTGGTCTCAACAAGAGGTCATGAAAATTTGCCAAAACAAATAAATATAACTTCTGTACAAAGTAGTGTAGAGATGTTTGAGCATATTCAAGACAACATAAACCAAATAAAGAATAAAAAAGATAAAAAACCATATTTATTTATGGTTGCTGCTATTAGTGATTATCTTCCTGCAGTTTGTCAAAAAGGGAAACTTAAAAAAGAGCTTTTGGGAACTTCTTGGAATTTAGAGTTAAAGCAAAATATGGATTTGCTACATTCTCTTGATAAAAAAGAGCTTATAAGTGTTGGATTTAAAGCAGAAACAGACGATGTAGTTGCTATTAAAAATGCTCAAAACATGTTAGAAAAAAAAGAGTTAGATGCAGTTTGCTTAAATGTTTTAAATGATGAAAATCCATTTGGTTCTAGCAGTAACACAATAGAATTATTTTTAAAAAATAGTTTAAAGTCTTCAACAATTCAAGGTGAAAAATTACACTTATCAATAAAATTGTTAGAGCAGTTAAAAGTGGCTTTTAATGAACAATAATTTTCCTAAACACATAGCTGTTATTATGGATGGCAATGGAAGGTGGGCAAAACAAAGAGGACTAAATAGAACTTCTGGACATGAAGAAGGTGCTAAAGTTGTACGAAATATAACTGAGCATTGTGGAAAAATTGGTGTTAAATATCTAACTTTATATGCTTTTTCTACAGAAAATTGGAGCAGGCCAAAACTAGAAGTTGATTTTTTAATGAGACTACTTGAAAAGTATCTAAAAAATGAGTTAGAAGTCTATTTAAAAAATGGGATTAGATTTAAAGCAATTGGGGATTTATCAAAATTCTCCACCTCTTTGCAAAAACAAATTAACTTAGTTGAAGAAAAAACTAAACATGGAAGTGGTCTTACTCAAATTTTGGCATTAAACTATGGAAGTAAAGATGAAATTACAAGAGCAGTTCAAAAAGTAGTTGAACAGGAT
>CAYJFN010000074.1:0-7901 GCA_964369325.1 uncultured Arcobacteraceae bacterium | reverse complement strand
TTTTTTTGTTTTAAATCATCTTCATAATTAAATATATCAAAACTTTTTGGATTGTGTTCATTAAAATTTGAAACAGCAATATTTAATTGAACTACTTTATGAGTTAGATGCGTATCAGTTTTTAAAAATAGCTCCAACATACTTTGTTTTAAAAAACTCTCTGAAAATAGTCTATTTGTATGCATATAGTTTTTAGAACTCACATTAAATTCATATCTAATTTTTAAAAAAAATGTTTGAGGGTTTACTTTATGTTTTTTTACAATAAAACTAATATATCTGCACAAAATTATAACTCTTCTTCTTAACTCTTGTCTTGAAGCAACAGCATCGAAAGTTCTTTCTATCCCTATAGATTTTCTATTATCTTCATTTTTGCTATAAAATGAACTTACTTTTTCTTGATCAATCCCACAAATACGATTATATAGTTGAATACCTGGTTTTTTCCATGAATAAAATAGCTCTTTTTTTGCTTTTACTTGTCCTAAAGTGGAAATTCCATAGCCACGAAGTTTTTCACTAAACTTTTTGCCAATACCTGCAAACTTTTCTATTTTGATATCTTTTATAAACTCTTCTTCATCCTCTTTAAAAATAACTTTTACACCATGTGGCTTTGCAAACTCTGTTACAAGTTTTGCCATATACTTTGTGTTTGCAACACCTATAGAAATAGGTAAATCAAGTTCATTTTCTATTTGATCTTTTAGATCATTTGCAAACTGTTCAATATCTTTATCTTCAACCCAACCTGTAGCATCTGCGAAAAATTCATCTATACTAAACTGCTCTATATATGGCAGTTTATTTGCTAAAAGAAGTGCTAATTTTCTTGAAAGCTCGTGATACAAAGCATAATTTGGTTTTACCATTTTTAAACTGGGGCAAATAGTAAGTGCTTCATTTACACTCATAGCAGTTTTCACTCCCAATGCTCTTGCTTCATAAGATGCAGTTGTTATAATACCTCTTATTTTTCCTTGTTCATCTTTAAAATATTCATCATCATCGTTGTTACTACTGCTTACAATTAAACCTACAAAAGCTCCACTTGTTGAGTTTATAAGTTTACTTTTTTGTGAATTAAAAATATTGTTGTTGCTTCTTCCACCAACTGCTACAGGAATATTTGTTAAGTTTTTATTAACTGTTCTCTCTGCTGAAACAAAGAAACAATCCAAATCTAAGTGTAAAATCATAAAATATTTTAGCATAAAATATTGCAATATGAAATTAAATTGCAATATGGAAATAAAATAGCAAAATCACTTTTTAAAAACATGTTTTAATTTCAATTAATGTTTTTGCAATATTTTTCTTAGTTAAGTTTTTGAATTATTTACCTTTAATATAATAAACACATCTAAAAAAAGGAGTTGCTATGTACGAACTTATAAATTTACCCTACTCTAAAAATGAGTTAGAACCATTTATGTCAAGTGAAACGCTAGACTTCCATCATGGAAAGCATCTTAATGCTTATGTTACATTCTTAAATGATTTTGTAGCAAATAACAAAGAACTTGAAGGAAAAAGTGTAGAAGAGTTAATACTCTCTTCTCATACAAATTCACAACTTCAAGGCTTATTTAACAATGCTGGTCAAGTATATAACCACAATGAGTTTTTTTTATGTATGAAAAACAATCCAAATGCAAAACCAACAAGTGAAATTGCATCTATGATTAATGAATCCTTTGGCTCTTTTGAAAAGTTTAAAGAGGAGTTTATAACTGCTGGTAAAACGTTGTTTGGTTCTGGTTGGGTTTGGCTTGTAGTAAATAAAGAGGGAAAATTAGAGATTAAGAAATATGAAAATGCAAATAATCCACTAATTGATGGCTTAAAAGGTATTTTAACTTGCGATGTGTGGGAACATGGTTACTATATTGACTATAGAAACAAACGACCAGATTTTTTAGAAGTTTTTATAAATAACTTAGTTAATTGGGATTATGTTCAAAGTAAGTTATAACAAAACTTTGTGTAACATCTCTTTTTAAAAGGAAAAAGAGATGGAACAATGTAAAAACTGCAAAAGAGATATACAAAACAAGATACGACAATGCCCTTATTGTGGTATTTTAAATCCAACAGTTAAAATAAAAGATGTTTGGATTGGAATATTTGTCGTTCTTGGTTTTATGTCCATTTATATGATATTTTTTAAATAATTATCTTTTGATAAGTCCTATGATAAACCCTAAAGCTAACCCAATAAAGTGTGAATACCAAGCAACGCTTAGTCCTAAAAGAACAGGAAAAATAGAAATAGCTAATACCCATGTCAAAATCATTTGTCTTTGACTTCTATCTACCAATGCGATATATCCTAAAAGAACGCTAATAGCCCCTGAAGCTCCAACAAGATTGTAGTTTGTTGCTCCTATATAAGATAAAAAAGCAAAACTTCCAAGAGAAGTTAAAACTCCACCTACAAAATACAAAATAAATAGTTGTAATTTTCCTCTATATTTTTCTATTAAATTTCCAAATTGGTATAAAACAAACATATTCATAAGCAAGTGCATAACTCCACCATGAGTAAACATAGTTGATAATGGCTGATAATACAAACCATTTTGTAAGAAGTTTATATTTAGCCCTAAAAAAGCTGACCCATAAGGCATATTTGTTTGCACTACATACATTAAAAGTGTTATTAAGATAATAACATTTGTCATTGTAAAAATTTCATTATTTCTTAGCATTTTTTAAAGACTCCATAATGCACCCAACTTTTTTTGAAGTTTGCTCAATATTGTTTAAATCTAAAAAAGTATACATTCTTAAAACTTCATTTGAACTTATTCTAAAAGAGACCAATAAATTTACTTTTTGAGCTTCTGTGCTCTCTTTGTTTATTAGCTCATATTTGATATTTAAAAACTTTTGTGCATTTAAAATAGCAACCATTTGGGAACTATTTTCAAAAAGTTCATCTATTTTTTTTATCCAAAGTTCTTCATCAAATTTTGAATTTTCTTCATAAATAGCTCCTCCATTTATTTGATAATTTCCTTGCAAAAATAGCTCTAATGCCTCTTTATGTAATTTTTTATTATATGAAGTTTGATCTATTTTTAGTTCAGACATACAAGGTAATACTGTAAAAGGTGTTTCTTCTTTTGTATCAGGAGTTACATATTTTGTGTATAAGGTTATAACCACTGTCATAATAACAATAGTAACGAGTGTATAAAAGTTGTTTATGACTTGACTTTGATTTCTTTCATACACTCGTTTTTTCATTAAAAGTTTATACTAAAGCCTCTTTTAGCACATCTTCTATTGTGTCTACTGGTTTTAACTCTAAAGCCTCTTTTACTTCAGTAGGAATATCTTCTAAATCTCTTAAGAAGTTTTTTCGCGGAATTAAAACTTTTGTAATCTTTGCTTTAAAAGCAGCTATTAGTTTCTCTTTTAGTCCACCTATTGGTAAAACTTTCCCCGTTAAAGTAAGTTCTCCTGTCATAGCAACATCACTTAAAACTTCTCTTTGAGATAAAATAGATGCAATTGTTACAGCCATAGTTATACCTGCACTTGGACCATCTTTTGGAGTAGCACCTTCTGGAATATGCAAGTGAATATCATGTCTTTTATAAACTTCACAAGAATCAAGTTTTTTCTTTTCTTCTTTTTCTTCAAATGTTTTTGGAATAAGATCTTGAACAATTTTTAGTTTTGCATTGTCAATTAAAACTTTAACTACACTAAATGAAATTTGAGCTGATTCTTTCATTACATCACCCATATTTCCTGTTAAAGATAAAGCACCTTTTCCATTTAGCTTAATAGCTTCTATTTTTAGTAAATCACCACCAACAGAAGTCCACGCAAGTCCATTTGTAACTCCAATAGAGTTTTTCTTATCTGCTGGATCTATTTCAAAAATTGGTTGTTCTAAAAACTCCACTATGTTTTTTGTATTAATTGATACTTTTTTTAAATCTTTATCTATTAAAAGTTTTTTTGCAGATTTTCTAAATAGTTTTGAAAATACTCTTCGTAAATTTCTAACTCCTGCTTCTCTTGTATATTTAGAAATAATTGTTTCAATTGTTGTATCACTTAAATTTATTTCACTTTTTAAAAGACCATGACGTTTAAGCTCTTGAGGGATTAAATAATCTTTTGCAATATGAAATTTCTCATTTGGAGTATATGAAGATATCTCTATAAACTCCATTCTATCTTTTAGTGCTGCAGGAATATTTCTTGCATCATTTGCAGTTGCTACAAATATTACTTGTGATAAATCAATAGCAAAGTTTAAATACAAGTCTCTAAACTCATTGTTTTGTTCAGGATCAAGAATTTCTAACATAACAGAACTAGGATCTCCTCTATGGCTAGAACCAAGTTTATCAATCTCATCTAAAACAATTACAGGGTTCATAGTTTTTGCATCTATTATGCCTTTTACAAGTCTTCCTGGCATTGCTCCAACATATGTTCTTCTATGTCCTCTTAACTCATTTACATCTTCCATACCACCTAAAGCAATTCTTACAAGTGGACGTTTGAGTGCATGAGAAATTGAGTTTGCTAAAGATGTTTTACCAACTCCAGGAGGTCCTACAAAACATAAAACTGTACCTTTTGACTTGTTATCATCAAGCCCTCTTTGCTCTAAAAGTTCTTTTACAGCAAAATATTCAGAAATTCTCTCTTTTGGTTTTTCTAGAGAATAGTGGTCTTTATCAAGTTGCTCATCTACATTTAAAACAGAGATTTTCTCATCTGAATATTTTCCAAATGGTAACTCTAAAACTTGCTCAATATATGTTTGTAAAAGTGAAGCATCTGGAGAGTCTTGATGCATTCTAGAAAGTTTTTCTATTTGTTTTTTTGTCTCTTTATATCCATCTTTTGGCATAGATTGTTTTAGTTTTTTTAGTTTTTTTGTATAAAGTTTTATCTCTTGGTCTTTTTTGTTATCAGTTCCAAGTTCTTTTTGAATTGCTTTAATCTGTTCTTTTAAAAAATAGTCTTTATGAGTTTTTTCTATTTTTGAGTTTACTTTTTGAGTAATTTCATTTTGTATTCTAAAGCTCTCTATCTCTTTTTTTACTGTTTCAATAATTTTAATCAATCTATCTTCAACATCTACTTGACTAAAAAGCTCATAAGCTTCATCTTTTTTAACTCTTAAAACTGAAGATATTAAATCAGATATTCTTACAGGGTCGTTATTTTCATCAATTGTTTTTATCAAATCAACTGGAAACTTTGGATTGATTTTTGAAAGTTTTTTTATCTGTTCTCTTAAAATATTAATTAAAGAAAGCACTTTTTGTTCATCAAAAGGGTTGTTTTCTAGTATTTCTACTGTTGCAAATATTGGCTTTTTAGAATCATATTTTACAATTCTTCCTTTTGCTAAGCCTTGAAAAAGTACTTTAATTTTTCCATCAGGAAGTGAAACTTTTCGCATAATGTTTCCAACAACACCAACATCATAAAAACTATTTTCATCTCTTAAACCCTCACTAGAAGGTTTACTTACTGTTACTAAAACTAATTTATTTTCATCTATTGCAGTTTCAACTGCTTTAACATTTTCTTCTTCACCTAAAAAAAGAGGTGCAATCATAAATGGGTATAAAAAAATATCATCTTCTATTATTAGTGGTATCTCTTGTGGAAAAGAGTCATAGTTACTTAATTCCAAATTGGTTCTCCTTAAATTTGTTCAAATATATCTCTGTAAAATGGTGCATCTACTTCTTGTACTTCATCTAAATATTTCCATGATTTTTCTGCTTTTTGCTTATACAACTCTGCAGCTGCTGGTTTGTCTTTTCTTTCATATAAATCTGCTATTTCTTTATCAAACATTGCTTTTGCCATACTCATTCTTGAATAAGCATTTTGTACTAGATGAATATAAGGTGATCGTGGATATTTTCTAATAAATGACTCTATTTCATCTAATGTTTCTAATACTAATTGTTGATTTCTAAATTCACTATCAAATGCAAAAAAGTGAGCTTTTATTTTTAAATATCTAATGTACTCTATATTTTCATCTTGACCAAATCTTTTTATATATTCATCTAAATAATATTTTGCTAATTCATACTCTTCTTCAGCAATATGAGCATTTGCTATAATAAAAATAGCCGTAGGAATTAGTGGAGAATTTCTATGTTCACTCTCTAGCGAAATAAAGGTATCATCTGCAGCTTCTAAATCATAAAACGCTATCTCTTTTAGCATCTTGTTGTACCAATAAATTGCTGGTTTATTATACTCTTGAGCAATATTACTCTCCTTTGAAGAACACCCTGCAAATACAAATGCAAGTAGTCCACCTAGTAGTGCAACTTTTCCTATTTTTAAAATATTTCTTTTATAAGTCATACTTTTCCTTCACGCAATTATTCAATAAAGTTGTTATTCTATCCAATGAAACCTTATATAGCTATTTTTATATAAATTAACCTAAATCTTTGATATAATAACCCACAAAACTACAAAGGTATGTAAATGAAACTAACGCTTATTGGCAATGGGAAAATGGCTGAAGCATTAATAGCAGGATTAATTAATAAATATGAAATAGAAGTTATAGGTAGATCTCCTGCAAAACTTCAAAGACTTGAACAAAAATATCCAAAAATTAAAATAAAAATAATGGAAGAGAGTGAAGATATTACAAATAAAAATATTATTTTTTGTGTAAAACCTTATGCTTTACAAAGTGTTTCATCAAGGCTAGAAGGAAGTGCAAACAAACTTTATTCTATATTAGCAGGAACTACACTTGATAGTTTAAAACAACAAATAAAATCAAAACACTACATAAGAGTTATGCCAAATATTGCTGCATCTAAACAAAAATCTATGACAACACTTACAGGTGATTATGAAGCACAAAATGAAGCACTGGAAATTTTTTCTTCTATTGGAAAAACTATTTGGGTAAATAGTGAAAATGAACTTGATATTGCAACTGCACTTGCAGGAAGTGGACCAGCTTTTTTAGCAATTGTTGCTGAGGCATTAGTCGATGGTGCAGTTAAAGCTGGACTTGATAGAGCCTCTAGTGTAGAACTAACAAAAGGGTTATTTGAAGGAACATCTGCACTCTTAGAAGATACTCATCCAGCAATTATAAAAGAATCAATTATGAGTCCATCAGGAACAACCGCACAAGGAATTGCTGTACTTGAAGAAGGTTGCGTTAGAAGCTCTTTTATAAAAGCTATTGAAGCTTCATATTTAAAAGCTGTAGAAGTTGGCAAAAAGTAGTTTTTCTCTTTTAGAGACAATTTTAGCAATAGCTATTTTATCATTACTATTGGGTGGATTTACACAATTTACTTATAGTAGTAGTGATGAAACAACTTCTATAAGTGATACTAGTAATCTTTTAAAACAAAATCAAAACACTAGATATATAAACAAAACATATGAGCCTCTTAGCTCCTTTTCTTCTGAAATTATTTTAAAAAACAACAACCAAATTGAAAAAATAGTTTATGAAGATGAAACAATCAAGCTTGAAAGATATAGACTATTAAACCCTACTTCTCAAAATATAGAAAGTAAATTAGTAGAATGAAAAAAGCAACTCTTCTTTTTGAAACCATTTTATCTTTTTTAATTATGAGTGTTGTGTTTATTCTAGCTTCTACCATTTACACGAATATGCTTTATAGCAATACACAAGAGTTTGAAACTACAACTATCCAAGCAGACTTGTTTGCAACAAAACTATTTATTGATAAACAATTACAACATGGTGTTTTAAAAGATATAAGCTCAGACAAAATAGAGTTTTATGTGATTGATAAAGAGGCATTTTTACAAGGTTTTTATAGTGGAGTTGCCTCTTTAGATAAAAGTAGTTCAAAAGTTTTATACACACCAAATAGTAAAACAACAAA
>CAYJFN010000073.1:7640-7933 GCA_964369325.1 uncultured Arcobacteraceae bacterium | reverse complement strand
AAATATTTTCTATTGAAACTTCATTTATAGTATGTTTTTTAAATATTAAATCAAGTCCTTCAGTCATTTCACAAATTTGTTCTTGAAGCTCTTTTGTTTTTATTTTTATTAATCCAGCTTCTATCAATTTAATATTTCGTCCATCTTTTTCTAAGATAGCATAACCACAATTTCTTGTACCTGGATCTATACCTAAAATTTTAATTGCCACTATTTTCCTTAGGTTATTCACTTATTCACATATTTTAAATTTTAATTATTCACATCTTAAAAAAAGCATATATTCATACAAT
>CAYJFN010000073.1:0-7533 GCA_964369325.1 uncultured Arcobacteraceae bacterium | reverse complement strand
ATTCACTTATTCACTTATTCACATATTTTAAATTTTAATTATTCACATCTTAAAAAAAGCGTATATTCATACAATTATTATAAATAATAGCTTAATTTCAAAAATTATTCACATAATTGCAGTAAATAAAATTATGACATAAGCAAATTTATAAAACTTTAGATATAATATCTACCAATTATTAAGTAAAGAGTTTATATTATATGCCAAATCAAAAAATATTATCTATTTTAAAACAAGAGTCTACATCTATTGATTTTGAAAGATATCTAAAACAACTTGTTTATAAAAAAAATATATCAGATGATAATCTTGCTGTCTTTGAAGTACAAAATAAATTTATAGCATCTTGGATAAAAACAAAATATTCAAATACTATTCAAAACTGTTTTGAAATTTTAAATAACACAAAACCAAAAATAGAAATTAGAATAACAGGTGAAAAAAGAAAAACACAAAAAGAAATAAAATCAGAACAAGAAAAATATAGTAACGAAAGTACTATGTTAAACCCATCTTATACATTTGATTCTTTTGTTTTAGGACCTTCAAATCAAATGGCTTATAATGCATCTTTAGCAGTATCAAAAAAACCAGGAATTCAATATAATCCACTTTTTATTT
This sequence comes from uncultured Arcobacteraceae bacterium, assembly GCA_964369325.1. Taxonomy (GTDB): domain Bacteria; phylum Campylobacterota; class Campylobacteria; order Campylobacterales; family Arcobacteraceae; genus Marinarcus. Next base: position 6,909 of record CAYJFN010000073.1, on the reverse strand, counting down.
ATGGAGGTACTGGATTAGGTAAAACTCACCTTCTTCAAGCTATTGGAAATAGTGCAATTGAAAAAGGACAAACAGTTATTTATGTTACAATTGAACAGTTTATGAATGATTTTACTTTTTCTATTAAAAATAAAAATATGGAACACTTTAGAGAAAAATATAGAAAGTGCGATATTTTACTTATTGATGATATTCAATTTTTAAGTGGGAAAGAACAAACTCAAGAAGAATTTTTTCATACTTTTAATGAACTTCATAATGCAAAAAAACAAATAGTAATGACTTCAGATAGATTGCCTTCTCAAATAGCAGGATTAGTTGATAGATTAAAATCAAGATTTGAATGGGGATTAACTGCAGATGTACAAATCCCAGGATTAGAAACAAAAATTGCAATTATAGAAAAAAAATCAGAACTTAATGGCATTGTACTAACAAGAGATGTTATTAACTATATAGCAACGAACCTAGATAGTTCTATTAGGGAAATAGAGGGAGTTTTAATAAGAATAAATGCAAGTGCAAACTTGCTTAATCAAGAAATAAACCTTGAACTTGCTCAAGGATTGTTAAAAGAACAAATTAAAGAACAAAAAGAAAATGTTAAACTTCCAGATATTATTACAATTGTTGCAAGTGAATTAAATATTAAACCAAGCGATATTAAATCCAAAAAAAGAACAGCAACTGTTGCAAATGCAAGAAGAATAGTAATATATCTTTCAAGAGAATTAACACACAATTCAATGCCTGATATTGCAAAATTTTTAGGAATGAAAGATCACAGTTCAATTTCACATAATATAAAAAAAGCAAATGAGTTAATTGAAAAAGATGAAAATTTTAAATTAATAATAGAAAATTTAAAAAATAAAATCATAAATAAGGAGTGGTAGAAAAAGTTTAAACAAGTAATGTGAATAGATGTGAATATTTTTAAAAAGTTATTCAATGCAATAAACCAGCATAAAATAAGCTTTAAAGAACTATTTTCATCTATTCACATGCTCTACTTCTGCTGCTAATTAAATTAAATAAATAAAAGGGGAAATAAATGAAATTTGTAGTTACAAAAAGTATTATTGAAAATGTAATATCACATATGCAACCTTTCTTAGAAAAAAAAGATGCTAGTTCTATTACTTCACATATTTATTTAGAAGTAATAAATTCAAATCTAATACTAAAAGCAACTGATTATGAAATTGGTTTAGAAGCAACAATTAATGAAATAGTTGAAAATGAAAATGGTAAAGCCACAGTCAATGGACAAAATTTATTAAACATAATCAAAAGATTAAAAGATAATGATATCATCTTTGAAGTAATTGAAAATTCTTTAATTATTAAACAAAATAAATCAAACTTTAAATTACCTATGTATGATGCAAATGAATATCCTAGTTTCCCTAACAATGAAAATCTTAAAATTTTAGATATAGGAACAATAAATCTAATAAGTTCAATTAAAAAAATTACACCAGCAATTGATAACAATAATCCGAAATTTGAATTAAATGGTGCTTTAATTGATATTAAAACAGATAAAATCAACTTTGTTTCAACAGATACTAGAAGATTAGCAATTAGTAATTTGGAAAATATTTCAAATGAAATAAATCAATTAATAATTCCAAAAAAAGCTATTATTGAAATACAAAAACTATTTTTGGATGAAATTTTAATTTCATATGACGAAACAAACTTAGTTATATCAAACAATAAAATAAAATTTTTTACAAAATTAATAAATGGAAGATTTCCAGATTATGAAAGAATTGTTCCAAATTCATTGAAATATAAATTTGCATTACCAAAAGCTATGTTAGTTGAATCTATTAAATTAGTAACATCACTATTTTCAAATATTAAAATATCATTTGAGCCAAATTCAATTATATTTGAATCTTTAGATGAAGATAGTGAATCAAAAACACAAATTGATATCAATTTACCAATTGACTCTAATTTTTATTTAGCAGTAAATGCAAAATATTTATTAGATTTTTTAAGTATGTCAAACAATGAAAATATTGTAATAGGATTTAATGAACCTAATTTACCATTTTATTTAGAAGATGAAAAATTCTTTACAATAATTATGCCAATAGTTTTAGAAAAGTAAAAAAGGAAAAATATGAGTCAAGAATACGGTGCTAGTAATATTAAAGTTTTAAAAGGACTTGAAGCAGTTAGAAAAAGACCTGGGATGTATATTGGAGATACTAATATAAATGGACTTCATCATATGGTTTATGAAGTTGTTGATAACTCTATAGATGAAGCAATGGCTGGATTTTGTAGAAATATTAAAATTACTATGACAAAAGATCATTGGATAAAAGTTGAAGATGATGGAAGAGGAATTCCTACTGATATTCACCCAACAGAAAATATTTCTGCTGCAACAGTTGTTTTAACTGTACTTCATGCAGGTGGAAAATTTGATAAAGATACATATAAAGTTTCTGGTGGACTTCATGGAGTTGGTGTTTCTGTTGTAAATGCTTTAAGTAAAGATTTAAAAATGACAATTTATAGAGGTGGAAACATTCACTATCAAGAATTTTCATGTGGTATTCCAAAAGCTCCTTTAGAAATAATTGGAACAACTAAAAAAACTGGAACTACTATTGAGTTTTTAGCAGATGATTCTATTTTTGAAGTAAACCAATACGACTTTTCAATTTTGGCAAAAAGATTTAAAGAAGTAGCATATTTAAACTCTTTTATTTCAATTACACTTAAAGATGAAATTAAGAATACTCAAGAAATTTATCACTTTGAAGGTGGTATTAAACAATTTGTTGAAGATTTAAACAAAGATACTGCAGTTTCAGATGCAGTTGCATTTAATGATAGAATTGATGATGTAGAAGTTGATATTGCAGTAATGTACAACTCAACTTACGTTGAAAAAACTTTATCTTTTGTAAATAATATTAGAACAATAGATGGTGGAACACATGAAGCAGGATTTAAAGCAGGACTTACAAGAAGTATTGTTAAATATTTAAATGAAAATGCAGCAGCTAGAGAAAAAGATACAAAAATTACAGGTGATGATGTAAGAGAAGGATTAATTGCAGTAATTTCAGTTAAAGTTCCTGAACCACAATTTGAAGGACAAACTAAAGGTAAATTAGGTAGTTCTTATGTAAAACCTATTTGTCAAAAATTAACATCTGAAAAATTAGATAAATATTTTGAAGAAAATCCTACTCAAGCAAAAGCTATTATGGAAAAAGCATTAATGGCTGCGCGTGGAAGAGAAGCAGCTAAAAAAGCTAGAGATTTAACTAGAAAAAAAGATGCTATGAGTGTTGGAACACTTCCAGGAAAACTTGCAGAGTGTCAAAGTAAAGATCCAGCTATTAGAGAACTTTATTTAGTTGAGGGAGATTCAGCAGGTGGATCTGCAAAACAAGGTAGAGATAGAGTATATCAAGCAATTTTACCACTTAAAGGTAAAATTTTAAATGTTGAAAAATCAAGACTTGATAAAATTTTAAAATCTGATGAGATTAGAAATATTATTACTGCACTTGGTTGTGGTATTGGTGAAGATTTTGATGAAGAAAAAATTAGATATCATAAAATCATCATTATGACAGATGCTGATGTTGATGGTAGCCATATTCAAACACTATTATTAACTTTCTTCTTTAGATTTTTAAAACCAATTGTAGAAAAAGGTTATTTATATATTGCTCAACCACCACTTTATAGATATAAAAAAGGTAAAAATGAGACATATTTAAAAGATGATACAGCTTTATCAAACTTTTTAATTGAAAATGGTTTAGAATCATTTACTTTTGAAGGATTAGGTTATAATGACCTTTTAGATCTATTTAAAACTGTTTCAAGATATAGAGGAATGTTATCACAGCTTGAAAAGAGATATTCGCTAATAGAGGTGTTAAAATACTTAATTGAAGAACCAGATTTAATTAAATTAGATTTTATTGAACTTTATGAAAAAGTAAAAATTTTCTTAGATGAAAAAGGTTATAACATTTTATCTAAAACAGTTAATGAAGAGAAAATTCAATTATTTGTTCAAACAAATGAAGGTTTAGAAGAACTTGTTATTGATAATGATTTATTTGCATCTCCATATTTTAGTGAAGCAACTTATATTTTCTCACGATTAGTTCAAAGAGATATTTCTATGTTTGATGGAAGAGATTTAATAGAAATTCTTGAAGAGATAGAAAGTCTTGCTAAAAAAGGTGCTTATATTCAAAGATATAAAGGTCTTGGAGAGATGAATCCAGAACAACTTTGGGAAACTACAATGACTCCTGAAGCTAGAAGACTTTTAAGAGTTACTATTGATGATGCTGAAATTGCTTCAGATACATTTACACTATTTATGGGTGATGAAGTAGAACCAAGAAGAAATTATATTGAAGAACACGCAAAAGATGTTGAACATCTTGATGTTTAATTAAAAAGGGTTTTAACCCTTTTTAATTTTGCTATCAAGAATTATTCTTTATCATTCTCTTCTTCATTATTTTTTAGAAGCTCATCATAATTTAATTCTGCAGAATAGGTATCTAAAAAGTTTCCTATTTCTAAATCATTAGAAACATTTTTTAAAGGTTCATCTTTATTTTCTAATAGTTCATCAACTTGTTCCATTGTTATTAATTCACCTTCTGATAATAAATTTGCCATACTAAATCCTTAAATTATTTTTCTAATGTCATCATATGAAAATCTACAAAATGATTTTCTTCAGTATCAATTTGTCTTAAACATTGTTCATAAAAAGGTGTAAATCTTCCAGAAATAGTTTCATATATAAAAGTAACTTTAGGAATAATCACAACTTTATCTAAGCTATCATCAATTAATCTTTCTATATATAACTCTTTATGTAAATTAATTTCATTGTCTGATGCAATTTCTACTATTTCGTTTTGCATTTGTTCTGCTATTTTTGTTTTATCTTCGTTTGATAATATTTTAAAACTAATTTTCATTTTTGTATCCTTTAGTTAATACAATTGTTTAAGTTAATACAGATAAATTGAAGTGACATAGTATTATATCATTTATTTAAAATAAAGTGTGCAGTTATTTCAAAATTTAAAATAAATATTTATTTCAATTTGCAATATAATTTAATAAATATTCATTTTTATTTTATAATTATAAAAATTTTAAAGGAATTATATGACAGTTTGTGGAATTGAATTAAAATCGAATAGTGCAATTTTAGTAGTGATAAAAAATAAAGAGCTATGCGAAACAAATATAAAAAAAATAATATTAGAAGATGATGAAAATCAACAAAATATTAGAAAATTTTGTAATGAATTTTTATTTTTTTTAGAAGAAAATAATTGTGAAAAAGTATTTATTAAAAAAAGAGCAAAGAAAGGAACTTTTGCAGGTGGCGCAATTACTTTTAAAATGGAAGCTCTAATACAACTAAATCCAAAGTGTGAAGTAGAATTAATTTCTAGTACAAAAATTAGTTCTTTTGAGAAAAAAAACAATATAACTTTCCCAAAAGAATTAAATAAATACCAAAATCAAGCTTATTTGTGTGCTTTATCTACTCTTTAAATAAAGAGTAAATAGAGCTAAAATCTTCTTTACCCTTTCCAAGCATTTTCATTTTTGAAAATAACTCTTTAGGTGCAGATGCAGTGTAAAGAGGTCTTTTTAGATTATAAGCTAAATCTTGAAGAGTATGTAAATCTTTATTTATAGCATCATTTGAAAAATGAGGAGTAAAATCTTCATCAATAAGCTTTTGTTTTTTTGCATTAAGAACTAATGATTGTCCACCACCAACACTTAATATTTCAAGTAAAGTCAGTTTATCAATATTACATGCTTCACCAAGTGCAGTACACTCTGCGATTGTTGCCATAAATGAGCCTAAACAAAGATTATTAATTAACTTCATTTTAGATGCACTTGAAGGCTCTTTTAAAAAGAATATCTCTTTAGCAAATTTTTCTAAAATAAATTTGTTTTTACTAAAAATATTTTCTTTTCCAGAAACAACAACAGTAACTTGTCCATTTAATGCTGGAATTACACTTCCAAAAACTGGAGCTTCTAAATAGTTCCCACCTACTTCTTCAATTTTCTTATGAAATTCTAAAACATTACTATAATGATTTGTTGTTAAATCAATGATCGTTTTACCATTTAAATCACCACTTAGTAAACCATTTTGCATATATAAAATATCATTTACAGAAGAGGAATCGAATAGACACAAAAATATAGTATCACAATTTTCTAAAAGTTCTTTTGGTGAATTAGTTTGTTTAAAACTAGAATTATCTTTTTTTGTTCTATTATATGCAAGAATATCTTCATTCATTGAAGATATTCTTGTTGCGATGGCAGTTCCTAAATTTCCTAATCCGATAAATCCAATAGGCATAAATTTTCCTTATGAAATTGATTCTCTTTTTACTTTTAGTTTTTGCATTATAAATATAGTAGCAAAAATAGCAATACCAATTGCATACGAAATATAATGCGATGGTAAAAATAGTGTTGATGCCATAATTTTTGGTAAAAACATAAATGGAACTATTACTAAAAATCCAATTCTTTCAACTATATTTGTAGCTGTTAAGAAAAAGTTTTGTGTAAAGCATGAAAAAGCAATCATACCACTAAATGCCGTTAAAAATATTATTGCAATTTCTAAAGGATTTGTTATCCAAACCCATGCACCATGGTCACCTGGATTTGAAGGGTCAATTCCAGAGATTAAAAGTAATTCTGGGTTAAAGAAAAACATAAATGGTAAAATAATAGTTCTCATGTTATATAAGAAACCTTGAATACCAGTTTTAATTGGATCAGCTTTTGCAATACCTGCAGCTGCATAAGATGCAAGTCCAACAGGTGGGGTAACATCGGCTA
>CAYJFN010000072.1:0-7968 GCA_964369325.1 uncultured Arcobacteraceae bacterium | reverse complement strand
TAGATATAAGCTTTGCAAAACTACGCAAAATCTCGCAGACTTTTTAGACATTCCTTATGAAATAGCAGATGGTTTGTTTAGCCAGTTTTGTTCAACTTTACAAGAAAAACTAACAAAACTTTATGATGAGATAAAAGACTTAAATATTGTTGCAATTAAACAAAGTGCAAATGAGTTAAAAAATAGTTGTATAACATTTAATTTGATTGAGGAGAAATCTTTACTTGAGCAAATCGAACAAAAAAGTTATGCAGGTGACAAAGATGAGTTGATACTAATTTTTAAGAAATTACAAAACTCTTTAAATTTATATGTAAAAAAGGAAGCTTAAATGAAAGCTATTTCTATTAAAGCAAAGTTAATTGCACTGTTTGTTATTATAAAAATTCTTCCACTATTAGCAATTTCTTATATTGCATATGCTGGGGTTATTAAGCTAGAAGAGTATTTAAATAGTAATACTGAAAAATTATTTAAAGAAAATAAAGACATTTTAGTAAACACAGCAGATGCGGCTATTGAAGATAGTATAAAAAACTTAGATGAAAAATCCCAATCATCTTTAGAAAGAGCAACTAAAGATATTGCAGATGAAATTTCAAATTTTTTATATGAAAGAGATAATGATTTACTATTTCTATCAAAATTAAATTTAAATCAAAATGTATTAAAAAATTTTTATGATAGTAAGCTAAGAGATATAACTTTACATGGTGAATATTATTATGATGATGAAAGCCAAAGCTATAAAACTAATGAAAATGTTAAACCAAAAGAAAGAGCAATAAAAGAAGCTACTTTAGAGGAAAATAGTCTTGAATTTAACTATTTTGATCCTTATAATTATGATGTAAAAGCGATTCCTATATATAAAGAAGTTGTCTATTTTGATTTAAAAGGACAAGAGAAATTTAAAATATCACAAATAGATTCAAAACTAAATGATGTTTCAAACAAAAAAAACACATATGTAAATTCAGAAACATATTTTGAAGAAATCAAATCTTTAAAAGAGGGTGAAATTTATGTTTCAGATGTGATTGGTGAGTATGTAGGAACAAAAATTGTTGGTACTTTCACAAAAGAAAAAGCAAAACAGCTTGGAATAGCATTTGAACCTGAAAAATATGCTTATTCTGGATTAGAAAATCCAGTTGGTAAAAAGTTTGAAGGGATTGTAAGATTTATTACTCCTGTTTATGAAGGAGAAAAAAAAGTTGGCTATATCTCTTTAGCATTAGACCATCTTCATTTAAGAGAATTTACTGCAACATATGACCCAACAGGAGTTTACAATAGACAAAATATAATAGACCCTCGTGTTGGAAACTATGCTTTTATATGGGATCATGAAGGAAAAAGTATAGTTCACCCAAGAGACCACTCTATTTTAGGATACGACAAAAATACAGGTAAGAAAGTTATGCCTTGGCTACCTGTAGATGTTGCAGAAAAATTTTATAGTTCAGGAAAAGAGATTAACGAATTTTTAGAAGATTATCCAAAATTTGAAGATCAAACTACAAAGAAAAAACCAAATATTAAGCAGATAAAAGAAGAAGGCTTAGTAGGGCTTGATTGTAGATATTTAAATTTTGCTCCCCAGTGTGTTGGTTGGTTTCAGCTAACTGAAAATGGTGGGTATGGTTCACACTTTATTAATTGGACAGGTGTTTTTAAACTTTCAACTGCTGCAGCAATTCCATATTATACTGGTAAATATAAAAATTCTCCAAGAGGATTTGGATATGTTGCAATTGGTGCGAATGTTGATGAATTTCATGCTGCAACAAATAAAACAAAAGAAGAGATTGATGGTATATTAAAAGAACAAACAACTAATATGCAAAGTTCTTTAGATAATGATAAAAAGCAAGTAGAAGGGTTTATTGCATTACTGATTAATGAATTAACTACAGTTACAATTGTTATGGTTATTTTAGTTATTGTAATTGCTATTTGGATGTCTAATTATATTACTTCTAAAATAAATAACTTACTAGTAGGTACTCAGAAATTTGCAAATAAAGAGTTTGAATATAAGATTGATGTAACTTCAAAAGATGAAATTGGTCAATTAGAAGAGTCATTTAATCTAATGGCAGGTGAGATTAATACACTAGTCCAAAAAATAAAAGACGAAAACTTTAAGTTGGAAGATGAAGTTCATCAAGCAAATCTAGAGTTGATTAGAATTAACCAAGATTTAGAACAAACTGTTGAAGCTAGAACTGAATCTTTAAAAGAAGCCTTAATAAAAGCACAAAATTCTGATAGAGTAAAATCAAACTTCTTAGCTAATATGAGTCATGAAATTAGAACTCCTCTAAATTCTATTATTGGTTTTTCAGAACTTTTAAAAACAGCAAAACTAGATGAAACAAGTTTAAAATTTGCTTCAATTATTGAAACAAATTCAAAATCACTATTGGCAATTTTAAATGATATTTTAGATGTTTCAAAATTAGAAAGTGGAACTTTTGAAATAAAAGAAATACCAACAGATATTCATTCAGTTACTAAGCAAGTATTTGATAACTTTTCACAAAAAGCATTAGAAAAAGATATATCATTTGTATATAATGTTCAAGAAGATATTCCTCATACTTTAATCACAGATGGAGTAAGAATAAGGCAAATACTTTCAAACTTAGTAAGTAATGCAGTGAAATTCACTCAAAATCTTGGAAAAGTTGAGCTTAAAGTCTCTAAGATAAATGAAGATGATAACTATATTAACTTAAGATTTCAAGTTCAAGATAATGGAATTGGTATTCCTAAAGATAAATTAACAGATATTTTTAGCCCATTTGTTCAAGTTGAAGAGGACTCAAATAGAAAATTTGAAGGAACAGGATTAGGACTTAGTATTTGTGATCAGATTATTAAGTTATTTAATTCAAATATAAATTTAGAAACAGTACCTAACGAAGGAAGTAATTTCTGGTTTGATTTAAAAATGAAAAAAACAGAAGACAACATTGTTAATCAAATATCAACTTCTGAACATTATTTGCCAAATGAAACATTAGAAACAAAAACTATTCAAGAAAGTGATGAAAAAGTTAATGGTAATATCAATTTAACAATTGTTGAAAAGAATCCTTTAAACAAAGAATTAATGAATTATTATCTTGGAAAGCTTAATGCAAAATACACTTTTGTTGATGAATTGCCAAAAAATGATATAAATAGTGATTCTAAAGAAGTTTCTGTAGTAATGATTGATTACGAAGAACTACTTGACTTAATCAATAATGAGTTTGAATTATCACAACAAGTAATTGTGCTTACACAAAAAAGTATCTCTTCTGAAGAAAAAGAAGGATTGTCTTCTTATAATATAGTTGGATATGTCCAAAAACCATTAAAGCTTGATAATTTAAAAGCTTTATTAGATGAAGTAGTAGTACCTATAAATGAAGAAATTGAAATAGTAGATAATAAGGGAGAAGATATAGTTATGATTGATGAAAAACAAGAAGAAACTTTAGAAGATAAAGAAGTAGTAGTTACATATAAAAAAGAAGATACAATGAATCAACTTTGCTTAGATGAACTAACTGTAAGTATGCTATTAGATAACTTCTTCTTAACAATGAACGTAGATATACAAAAACTTCAAGATGCAATAGATTCTAATGTTGCTGAAGATATAGTTAATGCAGCTCATTATTTAAAAGGTTCTTGTTCAAATTTAGCAATGAAAGATGCAAGTGAAATACTTTTAGATATTGAAACAAGAGCAAAAGATGGAGAAACATCTTTTGAATTGACTACTTTAAGAAAAGTTCTTGATGCCACAAAAAGTTTAGCAACTGCATAATTTATGCAGTTGTTAAACAGCTTAATAACTCACAAATTTAAACACTTATAATTTACTTTTAGATATAATCGCGCATATTTAAATATATAGGAATATTTATGAGTGAAAAATATGAACCATCAAAAGTTGAAGATAACTTTTATAAAATCTGGGAAGATAGAGGCTATTTTGAAATTGATGGAAACAAATCAATACAACAAAAAGATGCTAATGGAAAAACAAAAACTTTTTCTATTATGATGCCCCCACCAAATGTAACAGGAAGTTTGCACATTGGTCATGCACTTACTTTTACACTACAAGATATAATCACACGATACAAAAGAATGGATGGGTACAAAACACTTTGGCAACCAGGAACTGACCATGCTGGAATTGCTACTCAAAATGTTGTTGAAAAGCAACTTTTAGCTGAAGGTACTACAAAAGAAGAAATTGGAAGAGAAGAGTTTCTAAAAAGAGCTTGGCAGCAAAAAGAGAATTCTGGTGGAAGTATTGTTCATCAAATGAGAAAACTAGGAGTTACTCCTGCTTGGAAACGAGAACGATTTACTATGGATGAAGGGCTTAAAGAAGCAGTTAAAGAAGCATTTATTTCATTGTATGATGAAGGACATATTACTCAAAATAACTATATGGTAAACTGGTGTACACACGATGGAGCTTTAAGTGATATTGAAGTAGAACACGAAGAGATAAATGGTAAGTTTTATCACATGATTTATAAGTTTGCAGATGGAAGTGGAGAGCTTCAAGTTGCAACAACAAGACCAGAAACTTATTTTGGTGATACTGCTATTATGGTTCATCCTGATGATGTTAGATATAAAGATATCGTAGGAAAAGATGTACTTCTTCCTTTGACAAATAGAACTATAAAAGTTATTACAGATTCTCATGTTGATATGGAATTTGGAACAGGTGTTGTAAAAGTAACTCCTGCACATGATCAAAATGACTATGAAGTTGGAATTAGACATAATTTAGAGTTTGTTAAGATATTTGATGAAAAAGGTATTTTAAATGACTACTGTGGAGAGTTTAAAGGCTTAGAAAGATTAGAAGCAAGACCTGTTATTGTTGAAGCTTTACAAAAAGCTGGACATATTGTAAAGATTGAAGATCATATTCATCAAGTGGGTCATTGTTACAGGTGTAAGAATATAGTTGAGCCATTTATCTCTAAACAATGGTTTTTAAGCTCAGATATGGCTCAAGAATCAATTAGAAAAACAAAAGAACTTACAAAACAAAGAGCAAGTAATGGTGAGCATAATGGAACATTGTTTCACCCAGCTCATTGGATAAATTCATATACAGCTTGGATGGATGAGTTAAGACCTTGGTGTATTTCAAGACAACTTTGGTGGGGACATAGAATTCCTGTGTTTACTTGTGATGAATGTAATCATCAATGGGCAGATAAAGAAGATGTTCCAGATGCTTGTCCAAAATGTGGAAGCAAAAACTATACTCAAGACCCAGATGTTTTGGATACTTGGTTTAGTTCCGCTCTTTGGGCTATGTCGCCATTAGGTTGGGGAAACAATGGAAAACTAAGCGAACTATATAACAATAGTGATGAAGAAGACTTTTATCCAAATTCACTGTTAATTACTGGTTTTGATATTATGTTCTTTTGGGTTGCAAGAATGATGATGATGGGAGAACACTTTAAAAAAGAGTTGCCATTTGAAGATATTTATATGCACGCACTTGTAAGAGATGAGTTTGGTGCAAAGATGTCAAAATCAAAAGGAAATGTAATTGATCCACTTGATATGGTAAATGAGCATAGTGCAGATATTATTAGATTTACACTTGCATATTTATGTGTTCAAGGGCGAGATATAAAATTAGGGGCTAAAAACTTAGAGCAGTTTAGAAACTTTACAAATAAGCTTTACAATGCAAGTAACTTTTTACAGTTAAATGTAGATACATTCCCTGATTTAAAAGATTGTAAAATACAAACGCCTCTTGGACTTTACATGCAAAGCAGACTTAGCAATGCAATAATTGATTTAAGAAAAGCACTTGATACATATAAGTTTAATGAAGCTGCAACTATTTTATACAAATTTGTGTGGAATGAGTTTTGTGATTGGGGGATTGAGTATTCAAAAGCTTCAAAAGACTCTATTGTAGAACTTGGAGCAATTTTTAAAGAGACTCTAAAAATGGTAAGTCCTTTTATGCCATTTATTTCTGACTTTTTATATCATAAGTTAAGTGGAACAAAACTTGAAGAGTCGGATTCTTTAATGATTAGAAACTTCCCAGAAAAACTTGAAAACAACCAAGAAATTGAAAATAAGTTTGCTTTAGTAGAAGAAGCAATTGTTGCAATAAGAAGAGCAAAAGTTATTATAGATATGGGAAATAGTAAAATTGCAAAAGCCTATATTAAAACAGATAAAAAAGTTGATACAGAGGTTATAAAACCATTTATCCAAAAGTTAGCAAAAGTTGAAGAAATAGAGTTTGTAGATGAAAAAGTTGAAAATTCAATTACTGATGTAAGTGATAATTTAGAAGTGTATATTCCAACTGGTGAAATTGATATGACGCCAATTATGAACAAGCTTACAAAACAGCAAGAGAAACTTCAAAAAGAGATACAAAAACTTCAAGGAATGCTAAACAATGAAAGGTTTGTAGCAAATGCTCCAGCAAATGTAATAGAAGAAAATAAAGCTGGTTTACTTTCTGCACAAGAGAAATTACAAAAAGTAGAAGCAGAACTTAAATCACTAAGTTAAAGAGTTAAAAACTCTTTAACCTATTTTAGTTCATAAGGTGTCTCTTGGTAAACGAAGTTTAACCAATTAGCAAAAAGCAAATGAGCAGTTGCTCTCCATTTAACTACTGGTTTTGATGATGGGTCATCATTTTTAAAGTAGTTTTTAGGTATTTGAATATCTAAGCCTTTGTTTATATCTCTTATATACTCTTTTTGTAACGAATCAAAATCATACTCTACATGCCCACTCATATATACATTTTTACAATCTTTTGTTGCAACTAAACAAACTCCTGAATCTTGCGAGTATAAAAGTAGTTCTAAATTAGGATCTTTTTCAATATCTTCTTTTAAAACTGTTGTATATCTTGAATGAGGAATATAAGCTTCATCATCAATTCCTCTTAAAAGAGGATTTGTTTTGTTGTACAACTCATGTTCAAAAACACCATAAATTTTCTTTTCTTGTTCATATTTTGGGATATTATGATGATAATAAAGCCCAGCTTGAGCGCCCCAACAAACATAAAGTGTAGAAGTTACATTTGTTTTTGCAAAGTCCATAATTTTTGTAAGCTCATCCCAATAAGAAACTTCTTCAAATGGCATTGTCTCAACTGGTGCGCCTGTAATGATAAGTCCGTCATAAGTATGCTCTTTTATTTCATCAAATGTTTTATAAAAACTCTCCAAGTGGTCAATACTTGTATTTTTAGATTGATATGTTGCAGTTTTAAGCAAAATTATCTCTGTTTGTAAAGGGGTATTTCCTAGTAATCTTAATAATTGTGTTTCAGTTTCAACTTTATTTGGCATTAGATTTAAAATAACTATTTTAAGTGGTCTAATATCCTGTTGAACTGCTCTTTTATCATTCATAACAAAGATATTCTCTTTTTGTAGAATTTCACCTGCTGGTAATTCCTTTGGAATAATAATTGGCATTTTAATTTCCTTTAAAATTTTGGCAAAATTATATCATTTGTGAACTATTTACTAGATTAACATAAGTTTAGGAAATGTATAATTTAAACAAAGATTATAAAAAAAGAGAAAAATGAATATATTTAAAAACTTAATTTTATTACTAGCAATAATTCTTCTTTCAGGGTGTATGGCAACAACACAAGATAGAGTGCAAAAGATGCTTCAAACAGATGCCGCTAATGATATTAAAAAAGACTATAAAGAGATAGCTCAAGAATTAATAATATTAAAAGAAAAACTTGATAAAAGAAATCCACAAGCATATAATAAAAATGCAGCACAAGCAATATATACACAAATAGATAATTTAAATTATGGTGCATATTTAAATTATAATGGAAAAAAATTACAAAACTATAAAGAGTATTTAGATGTTGCATTTAGTAAAGATGAGGTTTTTAATAGAAATGAT